>NZ_BRCD01000005.1:0-150359 GCF_023707945.1 Sporosarcina sp. NCCP-2331 | reverse complement strand
TCACACGAAGAACGAGTTTTTTTATTTTATTTTGCTGTTTCAAGCGGTACTGATTCTACTGAAATATTAGCAATACGAACTGTATCACGAGCCAGCATGATTTCTTCATTTGTCGGAATGATCAATACTTTAACAGGCGAATGCGGGAAGCTGATATACGCTTCCTGTCCTCTGACGTTGTTAAGGCTAGGATCGAAATACACACCCATAAATTCTAATCCGTTCATTACCTTTTCCCGCACAATCGCACTGTTCTCACCTATTCCTGCAGTGAAAATTATCGCATCGACCCCGCCCATTCCAGCTGCGTACTGACCAATATGCTGGTGAATCCGATCGGTAAACACATCAAGAGCTAATTGCGCGCGTTCGTTTCCTTGTTCAGCCGCTTCCGTTATATCACGTAAATCACTGGAAAATCCGCTTAAGCCCAGCAAGCCGGATTTCTTATTTAAAACATTGACTACTTCGTCAGCTGTCTGTTCGGTGCGTTCCATCATATACGGAATTAGAGCCGGGTCAATGTTTCCTGACCGCGTGCCCATGATAACACCTGCTAAAGGAGTAAAGCCCATAGACGTATCAACTGACTTACCGCCCTTAACTGCTGCTATACTTGCACCGTTTCCTAAATGGCAGGAAATAAGACGTGTATCTTCAAGCGGACGGTTCAGAATCTTTGCCGCACGTTCGGTCACATATTTATGACTTGTACCGTGGAACCCGTATTTACGAATTCCGTATTTCTCATAATATTCATATGGCAAAGCGTACAAAAACGCTTTTTCAGGCATTGTCTGGTGAAATGCAGTGTCGAAGACCGCAACTGCAGGTATGTTCGGCAGCGCTTCTTTAAAGGCTTTAATCCCGACAATATTAGCCGGATTGTGCAAAGGTGCAAAACCTGAGATTTCTTCAAGTCGTTCAATTACTTCCTCATCGATTAGAACTGAATCACTGAATAGCTCTCCCCCATGAACTACGCGGTGCCCCATTCCGTCAATTTCATCGTAAGATTCGACAACACCTTCACTCAAAAGATGCGCGAGCAGCATGCTGACTGCCTGAGAATGATCCGCAATATCCAAAACCTTCTCGATTTTCTTTTCATTCGTTGACATAGAAAAAATCGAATTGTTCAGACCGATTCTTTCGAATAACCCCTTTGTAATCTCTTCTTCTGTCGTCATCTCAATCAATTGAAATTTTAAAGATGAACTTCCTGCATTAACCGATAAAATTTTCGGCAATTTTATCCACCCCTTCAGTTCACTATTACGTTATTAAACGTTTCAAACTAGTATAATGCCTACTAATTTGAAACGCAATTAAAAATATGAAATTTATTCTATTTCTCTGTAAATATTTTCATAATTAGAAAAATAGAGGAAGAGCGACCGCTCGGTCACTCTTCCTTATTTCCCATCCAGCGGCCCACTTTAGCAAAAAAGCTTTGCATTGCCCGTACGTCGCCTAATTCAGGTATCTTCGCAAGCAATACATCAGGGATAATCATTTGCGCATCAGGCTGCTGTAAAAGCAGGATGCTTTTCGCAAAACGCTGATCTGCAAATAATGAAGCAGGAAGTTCAAACAGCCCTCTCAGCAGTTGATGATCTTTCAGAAACAGTAATAGAGGTTCAGCGCCTTCTGCTGTCAGAAGTCTGGACGGCACAACAAAAAATCCGTAGCCTCCCGGTTTCACATAACGCATTGATTGTTCAATATAAAGATAATGTGAAAAAGCATGTCCTTCTTCAGGCATAAGCTCATAATCCAGCGCTACTTCATCATCGGGATAATACCCTACCGGAATATCGCTGACAACCGCATCTACCAAATCCATCGGCAACGGACGCATAGCATCCTGCAGATAGAAAGATACAGGAAGCTGCAGCAAGTTCGCTGTAGCAGCGGCAATTTGAATTAATACATCATCAATTTCCACTGCACTTGCCGAAGCATTCCCTTCGAATTGGTTCAATACGGTAAAGAGCAGATTACCCGTTCCAGCAGCCGGGTCTAAAAAGGTCGCGTCTTCTGTCTGCTTCATTAACTTGTTAACCAAATAGCCGATTAAATAGCCAATGGAATCAGGTGTCATCTGGTGGTGCGCCTGCGCAGACTGCTTCATTCCTTTTAATAAAGCCAGCTGCACGCCTTTTCGAATTTCTTCGGGTTTCACCGGACTCTCCAATTCCACAGCACCCGGCTGATCAAGCCATCTTTCACTGGCTGCCAGCACCGCATCTAAATATAGCCCGTCGGCATTAGCTGCATACTCATCATAATAAGTAAAAACTTTTTCCATATTGTTCATTGTATTTCCTCCATGAAGAAACCCACCTCATCAGGTGGGTTGCGATTTAATTCAGTTCTTTTACCGCTTGAATGGCTGCATCATAGTCGGGATGGTCGGTTGCTTCACTGACATATTCTACATATGAAACACGGTCGTCGCGGTCCACTACGAAAATGGAGCGGGTTAATAAACGCAGTTCCTTAATCGCAGTGCCAAACGCTGTTCCGAATGAAAGATCTCGGTGATCAGAATATAGCTGTAAATTCTCGACTCCTTCAGCGTCTTTCCATCTCGCCTGCGCAAAAGGAAGATCGACAGAAATAGTTATCACTTCTACATCATCCCCAAGAGCAGTCGCTTCATCATTGAAACGTTTTGTCTGAAGAGAGCAAACACCTGTATCGACGGATGGCACAACACTGATGAGACGTACTTTTCCTTTCGACTCGGCCAGCGTGACCGGCTTTAGATCATTTGAAAGCACTGTAAAATCAGGTGCTTTTTCTCCAACCTTTACTTCTGTTCCTTCCAAATGGACAGGGTTGTTCTTAAATGTAACATTTACCAAATCAATCACTCCTTTTAAGCTAGTGTACTAAAAGCCCGGGTCTTCTTGCAACTGATGCTGTTCAGACGTGTCTGTTTCAGTCAATTTCTTTTCTTCAAATAGACGCTCATGTACGACCGCTGTGTCAGCAAAAATATCATGAAGCGCATTTTTATGAGGAGTAAACAATACGAGCAGATACGGTATCCACAGCATCTGCGAAATAAAACGTCCGATTCCTTCTCTGAATAATACCGTATTCCAGTCCAGCTTTTCTCCATCCAGCTTAACGACCCGTATGCCCATAATCATTTTACCCACGGTTTGACCCGCCCATTTGGTCATCAGGATAAAGTAAAGCAGAAGCAATAAAAGTGCCGCAATTTTATAAGGACTGAATAAAAAGGCAAATGGTTTAGTAATCCCGGCATCGAGCAAACGGAAAATCGGCTTAATAAAAATTCCGCTGATTGCTGAAACCATCAAAAAATCAATCAAAAATGCCCAAAGCCTGATCCAGAAACCCGCATATTTCGGCTGAAAAAGAGACGGGTATGCCGGCAATGGCCGCTGTGTGTTCAGCATCTCATTCGTCATCATACACTCTCCTCCTTACTCACCATACAAATACATCATCCGGGGGGCTTGATTTTCCGCAATCATTTTTTTGATAATTTGTGATTCAACATCTCCACCGAATACATCATGTGCTTTTAATGATAAGAGTGAAGCTAAATTATCAGGCGCACCATATTCAAAAACGGATGCATTTTCCAAATGATAGTCTTCTTTCATTGCAGAAACCACAGCCGGTAACTTCCCATAGTCATCCGCCAGACCTGCTTCAATCGCTTGGCGTCCATTCATAACGCGGCCGTCCGCTACTTTACGCACTTCTTTTTCATCCATTCCACGTCCTTGAGCAATGATATCTACGAAACGATTATATGAATCATCAATCATTTCCTGAAGCATTTCCCGCTCTTCGGGTTTCATCTCCCTCGTCGGACTCATCATATCTTTGTAAGGGCCTGATTTAATCGTCGGAAAATCGACACCATATTTTTCGGCCAGTTTTCCGTAATTGATTGACTGCATGATGACACCAATTGATCCAGTCAACGTTTCTGGATGAACGAAAATCTTCTCTGCCGGGGCTGAAATATAATAGCCTCCTGAAGCCGCCATTCCACCCATGGCAACGTAGATTGGTATCTCTTTTGTTTCTTGCATTTCAGTAAACGCATCATAGATATCGGATGATTCCAATACCCCGCCACCCGGCGAGTTCACTGATAGTACAATACCTTTTACCGTAGGATCTTCATTCAATTGAGCTAACTGCGCCATAAAGCGCTGGTGATTATATTCCGTGCCGCTGAATAAAGATGCCGCACCCGTATCTTGGATAACGCCATCTACTGAAAGTACCGCAATCCGTTCATCCATACTTCCATCTTCCACGACTGTTTCCTGCACATCCTGTTCAACCGCCGTAATTTCATTGAGAAGATTATTCCAGTCTCTCGTAAAAAACCAAGACATTGTGTTGATTCCGATCGATACAAAAATCAAAGTCGCGGCTACTGCCACTGCAATCCATCTTTTCGCTGTCATTCGTTACATTCCTCCTTTGTTCACAACTTACTGTACGTTTCTGATCGTTCAAATGTTTCATTCATGCTACACTTACTCTATTAACTGACAAAGGGGACGATTTCCAATGGCTACTGAACAGACAATCTATTTATTCAGCCGGCTTGACGAAGATATGATTCATAAAAAAGCATATGTCGAGAAACAATTGAAAAAAGAAGGTTTTACCCTAACTGATCATCATACGGAAGCTGCTGTCATTATCAGTATCGGCAGCGACGGAACATTTCTCCAAGCCGCCAGAAAGACAGATTTCCGCCGGGACTGCCTGTATATAGGGCTGTCTGTAAAAGGAGAACACGGTGTGTACTGTGACTTTAAATACGATGACATCAGTTCATTAGTGCGTACCTTGAAGCAGCCAAATATTGAAGAACGTCATTACCCGCTGCTTGAAGTCACAATAAATCAGCATAAACCCTTCTTTTGTCTAAACGAATTTAGCATCCGATCTACAATTATACGCACGTTCGTGATGGATATTTCAATTGACGAGCTGCTGTTTGAGACATTTTTGGGAGATGGTATGATCATCTCCACACCGACGGGCAGTACTGCTTACAATAAATCAGTCCGCGGTGCAGTGATTGATCCGCTGCTTCCTTGCTTCCAAGTTTCCGAACTGGCATCGGTCAATAATAACCGCTACCGCACACTCGGTACTTCGTTCATTTTAAGCGGCAGCCGAAAATTGACACTTGATATTCAACAGGAAGGCAACGAGTTTCCATCTACTGCTGCTGATAATGAAGCACTGGCAGTAAAACAAGTAGAAAAAGTAGAAGCAGTGCTGAGTGACCGTGTTATTCGGACAGCTAAGTTGTCCGACAACTCCTTTTTTGAGAAAGTCCAGCGTACATTTTTCTGATACCAAATCAAAGGGCTGTTCAAACGTCGGACTAAGACGACTTTTGAACAGCCCTTTTCATTTTTAATCTTGTGAATTCTGTTCTTTTTTACGCAGTTCTACACGCATAATTTTGCCTGAACTTGTCTTGGGCAGTTCATCTAAAAACTCAATCTTACGCGGATACTTATAAGGAGCTGTCATTTGCTTCACATGCTGCTGCAATTCTTTAATCAGCTGTTCTGACCCGGCCGCTGCATCTCTGAGAACGACAAATGCTTTCACAACATTGCCGCGTTCGGGATCCGGACTGCCGACTACCGCGCACTCACGGACAGCAGGGTGTTTAATTAATGCATCTTCCACTTCGAATGGCCCAATTGTATAACCGGAGCTGACAATAATATCATCTCCGCGTCCCTCAAACCAGAAGTAACCGTCTTCATCTCTCTTTGCACGGTCGCCCGTTACATAATATTCACCTCTGAATTGCATTTTCGTACGTTCCGGGTCATTTAGATATTCTTGGAACAGGGCGGGGGTTGATTGATGGACGGCGATATCCCCAACCTCATCCGCAGCCGCAATCGTTCCTTCATCCGTAATAATCTCCACCTGGTTGCCAGGAGTCGGCATCCCCATTGAACCGGGTTTCGCTTCCATGCCGATCATCGTGCCGACCAGCAGCGTATTTTCCGTCTGACCATAACCGTCGCGAACAGCCAATGAAAATTGCTTATCGAAAATTTCAATGATTTCACGATTCAGTGGCTCACCCGCTGATACGGCACTTTTAATAGAAGCTAATGAAAAGTCGCTGAGGTTTTCCGCTTTTGCCATGAAACGATATTCTGTCGGTGTACAACAAAGCACATTAATTTGATATTCATCTAGAAAATTAAAATACTTATCTACATTGAATTTGCCATTATAGACAAATCCTGTTGCCCCGCTTCCAAGAACAGATAAGAACGGAGTCCAGATCCACTTTTGCCATCCGGGAGCTGCAGTTGCCCATACACGATCCCCTTCTTGAATGCCAAGCCAGTTCGGTCCGGTTGTACGCAGATGCGCGTATCCCCATGCATGCGTATGAACGACGCCTTTTGGTTTGCCTGTAGTGCCTGATGTATAGGACAGGAAAGCGGTATCCGTACTTTTTGTATTGCTGGCAGTAAATTCTGAAGAGGCATTCTTTTCCTGCTCTGTCAGCGGGATTTCTCCTTCTTCTGCTTTGCCAATAATAAAGACTTTCACATTATCAATATTGCCGACATGTTCCAGCTGGTCATTGAAGGCGTCAAAGGCAATGATTGCTTTCGCTCCGCTATGTTCGATTCGATATTCAATATCAGAGGAACGCAGCATTTCTGAACTGGGGATGACTACTAGACCCGCTTTGAGCGCACCAATATATGTAACATATGCTTCAATCATACGCGGTACCATAACTAACACCACATCACCTTCAGCCAGGCCGTTAGTGGTCAGTACATTGGCTGTGCGATTGGCGGCTTTCATGAGCTCATCGTAAGTTACTTCTTGCTGCTGATTTTGAGAGTCCACGTAAATTAGCGCTTTCCTTCCGTCGCCTGTCGCATATTTTTCGAATTCAGAGACGATATTATAACGATCAGGTGCGAGTAATTCTTCTCGGTTCATGTTCATTCCCCCTTTTACATAATAGTACCAGTATACAAATACCATGCGTACATTTCAAAATTTTTGTGTCACGATTACATTCACTTCATTATATAAAAAGCAACTTATACTATTTTCATAGTACAAGTTGCTAAATTATCTATTATTAAAAGTCTTTCTGCTCTTCAAATGCATCATCAATTAACTCTTTACCTACTTTATCTTCATATTTATCGTAGACAGGCTGTGCCTTCTCTAAAAACACAGCACGTTCCTCATCCGATAATTTAGATACTTTAATCCCGTTAGGATCTGCTTCATATTTCTTACGGATTTCTCCATCCATTTCTTCTTGCAAGTCCCTTTGATATTGACTTGCTTCCTTAGCCGAATCTTTTAATAAAGTTTGTTGTTCCGGTGTCAGCGTGTCCCAAACCACTTTGGAGAATAAAATTGGTATGGCATCATATATGTGGCTCGTTTCGACCAAATAATCCGCCACTTCGTTAAAGCCCATCGTATCGATATTAGCATAAGGATTTTCCAGACCATCCACTACACCTTGCTGCATAGCAGTAAACACTTCTGTAAACGCTATGGGTGCTGCACTTGCGCCAAGTTCTTCAAAATGCGCGATGTGGATCGGATTATCGATTGTCCGGATCCGTATACCTTTCAAATCATCCGGTTTGGTGACCGGCTGACTCGTATTGACGGCAATATGTCTGAATCCCTGTGTCAGCCAGCCTAATCCTATGAATCCCGACTCTTCTAGGTCCTCCATTACTTGATCGCCAATCTTTCCGTCCAACACATGCTCAGCCGATTCACGATTTTTAAATAAGTAAGGTAAATCGAATAGTAAGGATTTATTTGTAAATGAACTTAAAGGTGCTGTAGTCGGCAATGCTGCTTCTAACGTACCGTTTTGAAGAGATTCCAGCATTTCCCGGTTACTTCCCATCGTACTATTTGCAAATACTTCAACAAATAGTTCACCGTCTGATTTTTCATTGACTAAATCTGCAAACTTTTGGATTCCCAAGTGAACCGCAGTTTCTTCGGTTGCTTCATGACCAACGCGGATTGTTTTTGCCTTCACTTTATCCTTCGATGTTGCATCGGCAGAAGTCGAATCATCTCCGCAGGCCGTCAAGAGAACCACTGTGCAGATCATTACAAGCATCATAAAAAGTCTTTTCATTTTACATCCCCCTCTTTCTATTTTATCTTCACCAAACTCATCACATCAATCATCCAGGGTTTCCTCTCACCTCCTTTATCTTTTGAAATAGAGTTACAGCATATTCGGAAGCACCATAATAATGGAAGGGAATAATAGGAACAGCAGCAGTAACACGAGCAGGATGACCAGGAACGGCATCACTTGCCGCACTATACTTTCAAACGGCACTTTCGCCACCCCTTGTGCAACAAATAGTGATACGCCCACTGGAGGAGTCAAGTACCCTATTGCCAGATTGATTGTCATTAATACTCCAAAGTAGACGGGATCGTAACCAAGCTGGATGATAACCGGCAAGAATATTGGAGTGAATAAAATAATATTTGAAATGGTATCGATAAACATCCCTGTTATTAACAGAAACAGCATGATCAGCAACATAATGACGATTCCATTACTGGAGATTTCAAATAAAGTATTCGCAATCCTTTCCGGAATATGCTCCATTGTAAGCAGCCGGCCAAAAGTTAACGAACCGCCAATTAAGAACATGATAATTGCAGATAACAGTGAAGCCTCAATGAGACTTTCTTTAATTCCTTGCCAATTTAAACTTTTGGATACAAGCAGACCGACCAGCAAAGCATATACAGATCCGACTACTGCCGACTCGGTCGGTGTGAAAATTCCTGCATAAATACCGCCAAGTATAAGGATTGGCATAAACAAAGCCCATTTTGCATTCCATAGTTGTCTGCCTACAGAGACTTTTTCTTGCTGTTCCAGCTCTTGCATTTCAAGAGAAACAATGCCATAACCTTTCTTTTTACAAACTAGGTAATTTACGATAATTAAGCCAACACCCATTAAAAGCCCCGGGATAATACCGCCTATAAATAATTTCGTTACGGAAGCTCCAGCCACTACACCGAACATAATTAAGGGAATACTTGGCGGAATGACGACACCTATAATACTGGCTGCTGCTAAAAGTGCTGCAGAGTAAGCAGGCGGATAATTCCGCTTACTCATTTGAGGAATCAATATTGAACCAATGGCGGCTACAATTGCAGGCCCTGACCCTGAGATTGCTGCAAAGAACATACTGGCTACAATCCCTGCCATTCCAAGACCGCCGGGCATTTTTCTAGTAACTCCTTCTGCCAGTCCAACTAAGCTGTCTGCAATCCCGCCCTTTCCCATTAAGGTTCCTACCAGCATAAAGGCCGGCACTGCCATTAGCGGAAAAGAATCTGCAGAAGTAACCATTGCCTGTGCCAGTAAATTGAACATCGGGGTTCCCGGATGAAATACCATGAATCCGACAATGGTGGAAATTGCAATGGCTACCGCAATTGGAACTGTCAGGAGCATGCAAATGGCTAATGTGATGAATAATACTGTTAGCATGTTTTATCCCCCTAATCTAGAAGTGGTCAATAGTATCATTTTCTTTATCACTTTCGGGGTTCATACCACTCCAATTACGAAGAGCAGGAACTATGTTTATGAATACCATCCTTAATCCAAAACCCAGCATACCGAGTGCTCCCGGAAGGTACATGACCCAAGTTGGCATTCCCCAAATGACAGGAAAGGTTTGGCCGCGCGCCATAATATCCATCATCGATAAGTAAATGCGGTACGCCATGAAAAAACCGAATGCCGCTGCAATTACATCACCGACTAAAAATACTCTCGGATGCCATCTTTCCGGAATGATCATTGTGATGGCTGTTACTCGTAAGTGCATTCTCTTTGAGACAGCCAGACTAATTCCTGCAAATGTAATCCAAACAAACATTACACGGGTCAATTGCTCTGCCCATGGCAAAGTAAATGACAATACATACCGAGTGAATACCTGGCTGGCCAAAATAATAATCATAGCTGAAAACAGCACGATAATTACATATTCTTCAACGGCTAAAAAGCGTTTTTTTACAGTCATATCATTTCACTCCCCACTTGAAATTAATTAGCGAAAGTCTTTAGATTTACTACATTTTCAAAGTGGTCCCTGTCAACACCATCTAAGATTAACGTACACGTTCTTTGTTTTAACGTTGCTACAGAGTTTTCCGAAATGTAGGAGCAATGCGGGGTGATTAATACTTCTCTCTGTTGTAAAAGAGGATTATCCTGACGCGGAGGCTCCTCTTTCAATACATCTAATCCTGCACCACCTATTTGACCTGCAGCAATGGCCGCAGCTAAATCCTTCTCATTTACAACTCCTCCTCTGCAAGTGTTGATCAGAAAGGCTCCTTTTGGCATCAGCTGAAGTGTTTCAGAATTCATGATATTTTCCGTTTCCGGAGTGATTGGTATATGCAGGCTCAATAAATCTGATTGAGTTAATAATTCTTTCATCGAAACGCTCGTGACACCTAATTCATCAAATACTTGCCGGTCAGCATATTTATCAAAAGCTATTATTCGAGATCCAAATGTCTGAAGTTTCTTAGCGACTAATTGAGAGATCCTTCCAAAACCGAATAACCCTATCGTCATGTCTTTGAATCTTTTAAACGGCAGTGTTTCCAGAGCATCCCACTTTCCATTTTCTACTTGCCGACTGTAACTTTTAATCCGGCGGCTTACAGCCAGCATCAAAGCAATCGTATGATCTGCCACTTCCTCTACACAATAATCAGGCACATTGCAGACAGGAATTTCTTTTTCCGCTGCTGCCTCGATATCGACGTGATTGAATCCCACACCATATACAGCAATCACTTTACAACTGTCTAATTGATCGATGATCCTTTTCTCACAATTAAATCCCACTTGAACGATGACGCCATCCGCGGCAGGACCATACTCTGCCAAGTCATCAGAAAGAGTAGCAGAAGTGGATACTTTCAATGTGAATCCATTCTGATTAAACAATTCTTCTTCCAGATGATGTTCCGTCCACTCATCATCGAGGATCCAAACAAGTTTCTTGCCATCCTTCATTTCTGCACCTCCATTTTTAAAGCACTTCTTTTAAAGCCTGAATTAATTTATTATTTTCTTCATTTGTACCAATAGTGATTCTTCCGTACGTTGAAAGCTTCCAAGGAGTGCACGGTCTGATCAAAAGACCTCTTTCCATAAGTCTTGCAAACACCTTTGATATATCTTGTTTGACATTAACGAAAATGAAATTGGATTGAGAGTCTACTACTTCACACTCGAGGTCTATTAAAGCATCAGTCAATCGCTGTCTCTCAGAGCAGTTTTTTTCAAACACACCGGCTCCGAATGCTTCATCCTCCAAAGAAGCCAGAGCTCCTGCGAGCGCAATTCTATTGACCGCAAATGTTTGTCTGACAGCTTGTAAAGATTGTATATATTTTGAATTTGCCATAGCGTAGCCAACTCTCGCTCCTGCTAAGCCGTAAAACTTAGAAAATGTTCTTACACCAATTACGGGAAGTCCTGCTTTGATGAAATCGATGCATGTTTTATACTTTGGTGAATCTACATACTCCACATAAGCCTCATCGAGAATGGCGATAACATGTGAAGGTAAACTTTCAAGAAATGTCAGCAGTTCATCATCATCCACAATAGTTCCCGTCGGATTATTTGGATTACAAATGAAGATCAGCTTAGTCTTGTCAGTGACCGCCTCGAGAATCCCTTTCAAATTGACTGTGAAATCTTCGTTGGATGTAACTTCAACAGGAACCCCGCCCATCAGCAATGTGACCGCTTCGTAGCTGGAAAAGGTCGGCTGACAATAAATCACTTCATCACCCTCGTTGATATAAGCATGGCCTAGGAGAGAGATAATGTGGTCTGCACCATTAGCTACGATCAATTGCTCAGCATCCAGCCCATATTTCTGCCCGAGCGCTTCGCGAAGCTCACGGCTCGTAGGCTCGGGATAAAGCCAACTATCACGCACCGAACGCAACATAGCGGAAAGCGCTTTTACGGATGGTCCATACGGATTCTCATTCGATGCGAGTCGGATCACCTCATCGAGTCCCAGCTCCCTTTTCACATCTTCAATTGGCTTACCCGGAACATAAGGCGTTAAATTATGTACTTCCTTACGCCATAAGTTTTTCATCATAATCATTCTCCTTTTCATTCATTTTCAATAATAAAATGACGGAAGCAAAACCAGATATTTGATAAGGAATAAATAGTTCGTTACAACTTAAATATTTTAAAAACTAATCAGGTTAGATCAATAGCAAGCAAGAGTCATTATGTACTATATACTTTGCAACTTCCGTGCCAAGAAGCAGGTTAGAATTAAAATAAAAGAGCTAAAGTATTGGAAACCCTTTATTTGCAAGCACTTATTTTTTCCTAAATAAAAAATATTCAGACTAATTAAAAGACTTGCTGCTATATAATTTGAAAATGTCATTGTTTAGTGCAGATATTATTTGCATTTCGATATGAGAAAATGAAAATAGGTCAGTCTTATATAGCAATTCTCTACTTTTCCCTCCTGCAGAAATTACTTGCATGCAAATATCTTTTTATTGCATAACTTTACACATGGTCTGGGAAAATCTGAATGGAATAAGGAGCGGAGTTTTCTGGGTTAATAAATCGTACTCTTCTCCAGAACATGTAGTTATGTGTTTGCAAAGTCGAGCAACGAAAACACACCAACTCTACTCGGTACTTTGCAAAGAGCAACATGACATACTTTCCCCACACCAGCGCAGGCGCAACTGCGGGGTCGGCCGTGGCTGTGAGACTGCTGGCATGTTCTTCGCCAGTAGGCTCATAGCCTAAGGCAATCCCCCAGCGCCGAAGTTGATTCAAACTGCAAACCCACATCTCAATCAAACCACCTGCAAAGTCGGGCAAGCGAAACCGAAACAACTAAATCCACCCTTTGTAAAGAAGCATTGCACAGCATAATCCTCGCAATGTCTACCAGACAAGATGTCAAGAATCGATTTTGATGCAGACCCATAACTAAATCGAAACAATAAAGAGGCTGTCGCAAAAAGTCATGTTATAGGACTTTTTGGACAACCTCTTCAAATGTATGAGTAAAGGAGAGAATATAGATTTTCCTTTGGCCGGCGATTCTGCATATCGTCAGACAAAAGATCGGACTGAAGTAATTGATGTCGCTTATAGTTTTTTCTGCGTTAACGTATCATCGCGTAATAAGAACTGTGCCAATTGTTCAATTTGTTCAGAAATATCACGATCTCCAAGTAATGGAGGACAAATTTCACGCACTTTTTCCAAATAGGATTTAGTGGCAGGCGCCAGCTCGCTTTCAGCATGATCAAGATGAATCGCCTGTGACGCACAAATTAGTTCGATTGC
This sequence comes from Sporosarcina sp. NCCP-2331, assembly GCF_023707945.1. Taxonomy (NCBI): domain Bacteria; kingdom Bacillati; phylum Bacillota; class Bacilli; order Caryophanales; family Caryophanaceae; genus Sporosarcina; species Sporosarcina sp. NCCP-2331. Next base: position 136,882 of record NZ_BRCD01000005.1, on the reverse strand, counting down.
AATGACACGCGCACTATTATGAATGATTTCACGCGCTTGTCTGGATCCGATCGTCCCCATACTGACATGGTCTTCCTGATTAGCTGACGTCGGAATTGAATCCACGCTTGCAGGGTGTGCAAGTACCTTGTTCTCTGAAACCAGCGCGGCCGCGGCATATTGTGCAACCATCAACCCGCATTCAAGACCGGGATCTGTCGCAAGGAACGGTGACAAGCCGCTTAACTGCGGATTCACTAAACGCTCAATTCTCCGCTCAGAAATATTAGCCAATTCTGCGGCACCCACCTTCATGAAGTCCATAGCCAGAGCAATTGGCTGTCCATGGAAATGTCCGCCTGAAATGATTTCCCCGTTTTCCAGAATGATCGGGTTGTCAGTCGCAGAATTCATTTCCACGCTTAAACGGTCTTCCACATACTGGAATGATTGCCATGAGGCACCGTGGACTTGTGGAATACAGCGAATAGAATAGGCATCCTGCATACGAATCTGACCCTGACTCGTCACACGTTTACTGCCTTCCAGCCAATTTCGAATCCGGGATGCAACTACTTCAAATTCTCTGTGGGGCCGAACTGCCAACAGCTCACTGTCAAATGCAGTAATAATCCCGCGCAACGCCTCCATTGTCAAACTCGCTGACATATCCGCCGCGTATCCGACACGCTCCACTTCATTGAAGCCGATCACACCGACTGCAGTCATTGCCTGAGTTCCATTTATGAGGGCCAGTCCTTCTTTAGCCTGAAGAGTAACCGGTTCCAAACCTGCACGCTTCAATGCTTCGCCGCCTGTAAGGATTTCTCCCTTATATTCAGCACGGCCTTCTCCAATAAGGACAATGGCTACATGTGCAAGCGGAGCCAAGTCCCCGCTTGCGCCGACCGATCCTTTACAAGGTACAACGGGATGAACACCTTTATTTATCATCTGAACCAATAGCTGGAGCGTATCTTCTTTAATCCCTGAAAAACCTTTTGCTAAAGCGTTCGCCCGTAAAATCATCATTGCACGAACTACAGGCTTTGGTAATGGATCACCTACACCCACAGCATCTGCACGGAGCAAATTAAGCTGTAACTTCGCGATATCTTCTTCCTCAATTTGAATATCACTTAACTTCCCGAATCCCGTGTTCACTCCATAAATAACTTTTCCGTCTCTCAGTTGTTTTTCAATTCGCTCTCGACTTTCTAGCACGCGTTTAACGGCCTGTTCAGAAATACCGACTTGTACATTTTCATAAACTATGCGCTCAATCTGTTGCCTATCAAGTGACTCTCCATCTAGTTGAATTACCTTTTTTTCGCTCATCGAAACACCTCTAATTCTCTGATTTTATAAAATAACAGCAGCTATTATTCCGAATACGAATAAAGGAATATTATAATGAAGGAATGTTGGTACACATGTATCCCATATGTGATGATGTTTACCATCCGCATTTAATCCCGATGTAGGTCCAAGTGTACTGTCTGACGCGGGTGAACCAGCGTCGCCCAGTGCACCGGCCGTACCGATCAGCGCAATCGTCGCTAGCGGGCTGAAACCCATTAACATACATATCGGTACGAATACAGCGGCCAGAATTGGAATGGTCCCGAATGATGTACCGATTCCCATTGTGACCAGCAATCCTATCAATAATAATAATGCAGCACCCGCAACTTTTCCATAGCTGAAATAACTTTCTACAGCCGTTACTAAACTGTCTACCGAACCTGTATCTTTTAAAACGGTGGCATACCCGGAGGCAAGGAGCATGACAAACGCGATTGCACCCATTAGTTTCACACCTTCTTGGACCACTAATTCGCCTTCACCCAATGTAACAACGCGTGCGGCAAACATGACAATAATTCCGACCAGCGCACCGATTACTAAAGAATGCGCTGTGATTTGAACAGCAAGCGCGGCGACAATGGCAACGAGAGTCATTATGTCACGCAACTCTAATTTCTGTTTAACATTCTCTGTTCCTGCAGCCAGCTGCAAAGTTGTAGCAAACATCTCTGCATGGACAGCGCGTTCTTCTTCCGTTTCATAGTCACGCGGTTTGCGATACGTTATAAAAACAGCAATGAATAATCCTACAAACATGCCCACTGCAGGCAATGCCATCGCCAGAGGAACTTGTGAAAGAGTGACCGGCATGCCGTTCGAGCTGATTTCCTGCACGATGATGCCATGGAATATTAAGCCATAGCCGGCCGGGATCAGAATATATGGCATCTTCAAGCCAAAAGTCAGTGCACAGGCAACTGCTCTCCGATCTAAACGTAAATAATTAAAGAAGATTAGTAAAGGCGGGATCAGTATCGGTATAAACGCGATATGGACCGGGATTAAGTTTCCCGATAAACAAGTTAGACCCGCAATCATAAGCAGCAGCATATATTTATTCATCTTTTTAACAGACAATAATTTATTGATCAGCATTTTTGTAATATTCGAATGCGCAATCATTGCGGCGAATATACCTAAAAGAATATAGCTTAATGCTGTTTCCGACTGACCGCCCATTCCGCCAAGAAAGGTGGAAAGTGTTTCAGATAATGACAAACTGGAGAGAAGTCCTGCTGTAATTGCTGCCATTAATATTGCAAATATTACGTGTACTCTGGCCAGACTTAATACCGTTAAAACTATTACAGAAATGAACACGGGATTTGTTAACAAGTAGATTCCTCCATAATTCTATTTTCACATCTGAGATCAACCTTACTCTCCAATTTGTCATCATGTATTACTTGTGGCTGTCATACCATTGCTGAATCAGTGCAGCTGTCAGTCTTCCTGTATTCGTCAAGTTTTCTTCACTTATACACTCTCTGAATGAGTGAATGTTTTGGAATCCATTTCCAAGTGTCAGACATGTCAAGCCATTTTCATTCAGCACATTTGTATCGGCGCCGCCGAGTGTTTCAGTTAAATACGGCTTTATTTCAATATTTTCAGACGCGTTCAAAACAGTTTGCGTCAATATATGATCTTCTGGAATCGAGAAACCGCTGTATTTTTTCTCAATTGTCACTTCTACTTTACCGCCTCTAGCTTCCACTGCTTTTGTCATCGCATCTTCCATATGCTGTAACTGCTTATCCAGTTTTTCTTTAGAAAAGCTGCGTACTTCACCGGCCACTGTAACCTCTCCGGGTATGATCGATGTCAGTTCTCCACCTTCGATTATGCCGATATTCGCCAGCGTTTCATTATCAATTTCACCGAGGTGGATTTCCAATAAACCTGCTGCAGCCAGGATGAAAGCATTATTGCCTTCTTCAGAATTCAATGCAATATGCGCTGCATTCCCTTTTACTTTCATCCATATTCTGCTGCTGTAAGGCCCTTTCAAAATCGTCTGCCCTACGTCTCCGCTGCTGTCGAATATGTAGCCGAAATCACTTTTGGGTCTGCTGTAGTCTAAATAGCGTGCGCCAACCAAACCGGGTTGTTCGTTCACTGTTAAAACCAATTCGATCGGCCCGTGAGGAATCCCGCTTTCAATTACCGCCCGTACTCCTTCAATATATGCAGCTAATGCAGCCCGGTCATCTGCTCCAAGAATAGTCGTTCCGTCGGAGTAAATCACTCCGTCTTTAATAACCGGTTTCAAATCCTTAGTGGACAGGACTGTATCCATATGAGTAGAGAAAAACAAAGGTGGCACCGATGAGTCCGTTCCTTCTTTATAGGCAATCAGGTTTCCAACTTCTCCGTCAAAGCTTTTATGCGCTTCGTCAAACTGAAGTGTAAAACCAAGTTCAGGGAGGGTCTTTTTCAAATAGTTAGCAACTTTTTGTTCTTTTCCGCTTGGGCCATCTATTTTCGCCATTTCCAAGAACAAATCCAGTAATCGTTTTTCATTGACACATTCTGCCGCATTTTTTTTTACTTGTTTGTTTGTCATTAAATAAAACCCCTTTTCTTACTGTAATTTCGCTTGATCCACAACAACTTTTCCGTCTTTCAAAACGGTTTCCACTATATTCGTCCCAAGTTCGTATGCGATATGGACATAGGAGGGAATTGACCAAATTTGAAGATCTGCTATTTTCCCTTCTGCAATGACACCGCGGTCATCTAAGTCCAATGCACAAGCTCCTCCGTATGTGGCTGCTTTGATTGCTTCTTCCACAGTGAATTTATAGAGTCTGCAAGCCAAGTTTATTACAAACTGCATGGATTCCGTGTAGCAAGCAGGACATAGATCCGTTGCCAAAGCTATATTCATTCCCAGATCTAGCATCTTTCGTGCCTCAAAAGGTTTCTTATGATTCACCGCAAAATCTAACGCAGGCATCAATACACCTGTAACCTTTGATTGAGCTAACTTTTCCATTACTTCCACTGGTGTGTAGTTCAAATGATCGACTGATACCATATTCATTTTGACTGCGAGGTCAGATCCGCCAATGTAGGAGTAAGCATCAGCGTGCAGTTTAGGTTTCATGCCATATTTCAAACCAGCTTCCAAAATTTGTTCGGACTCTCTAGCTGTAAAGTATCCGTCATCACACCAGGCATCACAGAATTCCGCGAGTTTCAGCTCTCCGACTTTCGGAATCATCTCATCGATAATAATGCGAAGATACTCTTCCTTCGTCACACCTTCAGGAAAACCATGTGCGCCTAAAAAGGTATTGTAGACATCAACCGGGGTTTCTTTATCAAGGCGCCGTCCAACTTCTAAAATTTTTATTTCACTTTCCGTAGTGAGCCCATAGCCGCTTTTGCTTTCGATGGTTGTCATGCCGTACTGCAGCATGTTCATCATCCGCTTTTTTGATTGTTGAAACAGCTCTTCCTCAGATGCATGACGAGTCAATTCAATTGTCCGGTTTGGTCCTGTAGTAATACCAAGATCTTCTAACCTTTTTCGATCATCCCCCGCTAATTTTGCGGCGTACTCTTCTACTCGTGTGCCATTGAAAACCAAATGCGTATGGGAATCAACAAAACCGGGCGCAATAACCTTACCTGTTGCATCAAGTTGAACAGCATCATTCAGGTCAAATATCCCGCTGCCTTCTTCCTCTTTACCAACACCTGCAATACGGCCATCTTTCACTGCAATCCAGGCATCCTTTATAACACCTAATTCAGACATACTATCACCAGTGCAAGTCAACACTTCCGCAGCATGACGAATAACCAAATCAACTGGTTTTCTTTCATTCATTTGAGCCACAATAAAAACCTCCATTCAAACATTGCCTTCCACCTCAAAAGGTAAGCGTTTTCACAAAAACAGGAAAGCTAACGGCGTCACTATGATTAAAGACAATACCGTACGAATAAACCATAAGAACAGTATTTCCCGCATCTTTATGGGTATATCTGTGGATAAGATACACGGAATAAGTGCTGAGAAAAATAAGATTGTAGAGATGGATATACTAGCTATGATAAATCTTGTATGCAAGCTAGCTTCCACAACCATTAACGACGGCAAAAACATATCCACTAAATTGATCATGGCAGCTTTTGCAGCAAGAAATGGTTCGGGTATTTGCAGCAGCCAGGTTAATGGCAGAAATAAGTATGCCAAATAATCAAAGATAGGCGTATGATTAGCCAGGATCAGCCCCAGCAGTCCAATTGCCATGACAGACGGCAAGATACTCATCGCCATTAAAACGCCGTCCTTCAATGTAGATAGGACATTTTTCAGAAGACTGGGCGCATTTTGAGCGGTTATCATAGACTGATGCCACGCCTGTTGAATTCTTTTTTCTTTGATGACTATCTCTGGAAAACCTTCACCCGTATAATAATCATCCCGGATTTTATTGATTGGCCACATTCTTACTGTGATTGCTGTTACTAAAAATGTAACGAAGAATGTAATCCAAAAATACAGATTCCAAATTTCCATTAGATCTAACGTCTTCGCTACAACCACCATGAATGTAGCAGAAACAGTGGAGAATCCGGTTGCGATGATAGTTGCTTCACGTCTGGAATATTTTCCTTCTTTGTAAATACGATTAGTGATTAACAGACCAATGGAGTAACTGCCAACAAAAGAGGCAACAGCATCAATGGCTGATCTTCCCGGTGTCCTCCAAATAGGTCTCATGACAGGCTGCATAAGAATCCCGATGAATTCCAATAGACCGTACCCTACAAGCAGAGCTAAAAAAATTGCACCAATCGGAACCAAAACACCAATAGGAGTTACTACAACAGAGAAATAATACGGACCCATATCTTCTGCCATCAGCCATTCTGGTCCAGTTTTGAATAGAACCAAAGCTGCAGCGACAGCACCCAGAACTTTCATTCCGGATAATGCTATATCGATTTTTGATTTTCTCCAGCTGCCTGCGTAGAATGGATAGATTGCACCGAGCACCATGATCAAAAGTATATAATACGAGACAACGGATGGCACTGTATTCCGAATCCACGTAACAAAATGATCCAATGGAATAGAGTTCTTCCCGTTTACTTCAATCGGAATAAAAAACATAAATACACCAATTAAACTAAAGAAGAAAAAGCTGAAGATATTCCGGCCTGAATAAATATTCCCTTCTTTTTCTGGTAATGTACTATTCATTTGGTCCACGTCATTTTTTACATGGTTCATCGCTTTCACCCGCCTAAGCAGTTTTTGAAAAAAGAAGGGAGGATGTCAAACAGGTGCTTGACGTCCCCCACCCGCTTCTCATTATATTTGCTGCATTATTATTTAACTTTTGTTTTTTCCAAGTCTTTCGGCCCGAATGTAGCCTCGCGCTCCCACCATAGTGGAATTTGAATACTTTCTTCTGTTAAGTTCCCTTGACCATTCGCTACGTCGCGCGCAATTTCATATCCAGCCTGCGCATGGCGAACAACGCCGATTCCAGAATCCACAGTCATAGCAACTTCCAGGCGCATATCTGATTCAGCTGTTCCATCCGCCACCATTGTTACACCCGTATGAACTGCTTCACCCATTGAATAGTTCGCTTGGATTGCGATTAAATCACACATTCCAACAGCGTTCAAAAGTCCATTTAGCATCGGCCAGTCAGAGATCAAGTCGCTGCCGTCTTTCATGTTTTCAGATTCAAATGTCGGATTAACGATTGATCCTGAGTCCAAGTTGTCACGTGAGAATGCAACTGGTCCAGCCAGTTCACCGCGGCGAATCATATCATTGACTTCCAGCGCAAACTTTTTACGCTGTCCGAAGCCCATATAACAGATACGTGCAGGCAATGCTTCGATAGGAATATGTTCTTTTGCCAGCTTGATCCAACGAGTAACCAGGAAATCATCCGCAAACTTCTCAAGAATCATATCATCGATTTTGCGAAGATCTTCCGCTTCACCTGACATGCATACCCAGCGGAATGGTCCGCGGCCTTCACAGAACAACGGTCGGATGTATTCTGCCACAAAGCCTGGCAAGCGTTTTGCTTCTTTTTCATCCATACCCGCATCAATACATTCTTTACGATGACTCGTTCCATATTCGAATGAGTGAACCCCTTCATCCATAAATTGAATCAATGCCTTCAATTCACGAATCATTGTTTCGCGGCCTTTTTCCAGATACAGATTACGATCCGTGTCACGAAGCTGTTCAGCCTCTTCAACCGTATATCCTGATGGCAGATATGAAATCGGGTCATGTCCCGGAGTCATGGATGTTGCAATTTCTGGACGGAAATCACTCTTCAGTACTTCTTCAAACACATCAGCTGCATTACCTACTACAGCGATGCCAAGCGGTTTACCTGCTGCGGCATATTCTTTTGCCTTTTTGATTGCCTCATCAAGTGAAGGTGCCAATTCATCGATGAAGCCCTTTTCGATACGGCGGTTAATAATATCAACATTTGAATCAACCAGGATACAAACACCGCCATGCATTGTCATAGCACGAGTTTGGTTTCCGCCCATTCCGCCTGCTCCTGCAGTCAGCAAGATTTTGCCGACAAGAGAGTCATTATAGTGAAGTCTTGCAATCGCGGAAAGTGTTTCGAACGTCCCTTGGATGACTCCCTGTGTTCCGATATATTCCCAAGGTGCAGCTGTATAGTTTGCATAGATTGTTAAGTTCTTATCCTGTAAGTCATAAAATGTCGGCCAATCTGCTTTCATGATGTTTGTAGTTGCCATTACTACTGTCGGAGCATATTTATGCGTCTTAAATACTGCTACCGGCATACCGGATTGTACTACGAGAGTTTCATCGTCTTCTAGTTCTTTCAACGTTTTTACGATAGCATGATAAGATTCCCAGTTACGAGCTGCCTTTCCGATACCGCCGTAGATAACCAGCTCTTCCGGCTTCTCTGCGTTTTCCATATTATTTTCTAACATTCGAAGGATCGTTTCTTGTCTCCAGCCTTTACAGCGTAACTCAGGTCCTCTTTGTGCCTTTACCGAATATAAAATTTCTGGTTTAGTTGTCATAATGAATTCCTCCTGAAAGTTTGTTTTTTGGTGTCTCGCTATTATATATTGCAAATAGCGTGCCAACTTTATAGTTTAAGGGAAATAAATTCTGATTATTAATAAAAAGGTTGCTGTATCAAGGTTTTAAACTAGCAGAATAAGAAAACGAAAAAACAAGATATACTATGCAAATTCGGTCTGTAGTGCAGACAAATTACTCATCTGCACCTGCCCTTCCCTTAGCTTTTTCCATCATAACCCGCTCGCGGTAAGCGCTTTCAGAGGTTGCAGATATATTTTGCATGCAAGTGCAGACTTTTCTGACAGTTGCGTGTTATAATAAAAACTCTTCATAACAAGGAGGTTTTGATGGATGTTAGCCAAAACAATAGGTTCATTGATGCAAAGTTTCGTTGACGGGGTCATTGTCCTCGATAACTCAAGCGAAGTGTTATGGTTCAGTTTAAAAGACAATTTAAGCTTTACAATTGACTCAACAACTAATATAAAAAAGCTATTCAATCGAGGAGAATTACGATTTATCGATAACGAAGAATTCTTTTTGGAATTACAGGGACAGCAGCTTCAAGTTTCCGTAAAGTTAATCGAAGAACCACAACAATTGATCGTGCTGTGTATAAAGGAATTTGCCTTTCAGCTAGATAATAGCGAAGCGCGTCTTTTTTGTATGGAGAAAGTGATTGAAACCATTGATGAAGGAATTATGATGAGCAATGCTGAAGGCGAAATCATCGTCTATAATGATGCTCAGGAAAAAATGGAAGGCTTAAGCGGGCAAGAGATTATTGGAAAGCCACTATGGGATGCCTATAATTATAATCCGCAGTACTCCGAGCATCGGCATGTATTCAAAACAGGAAAACCTATATTTTCCCGTTATCGCGCACATTCAAAGATTGCGGGCATACCGAAGTATGTTAATTACAGTACGTATCCAATACAGAAAGATGGAGAAACAATCGGAGTTTTCTCTATCAGCACAAACGAGTCAAAATTAAAAGATCAACTCTACCAAACAATCGAAATGAAACGCAGCAACAATAAGCATGATGAAGAGAAAACCTTTTCCACAAATGGAACAGTCTTTACATTTGAAGATATTAAGGGGCAAAGTACATCACTCAGGGAATTATTACGTGAAGCACAAGCGGTATCCGTCCATAACGCAGACACATTAATCGTTGGAGAAACAGGTACCGGCAAAGAGCTGTTTGCACAAAGTATGCATAATCACAGCTCCCGCAGAGATAAACCATTTGTTGCGATTAACTGTGCTGCTATCCCTGAAAATCTGTTGGAAAGCACATTGTTTGGTACGGTAAAAGGCGCTTTTACCGGGGCAGCCGATCAAATAGGATTATTTGAATTTGCGGAAGACGGGACTTTATTTATGGATGAGATCAACTCTATGCCAATGACATTACAATCGAAACTAATGCGTGTCTTGCAGGAACGTTTAGTTCGGAGAGTCGGCTCTAATAATGTAACACCGGTTCGATGTACAGTTATCAGTGCATCCAATGAAGATCCGGAAAAATTGATTGCGGAAGAGCGGATGCGTCTTGACTTGTTTTATCGCATCGCCAATACAAGTCTCCACATCCCTCCTTTACGCGACCGGCCGGAAGATATTTTATTTTTCATAAATCACTTCCTGGAGACTTTCCAATCAAAATTGTCTATCGTAGCTCCTCCCCTGTCACCTGTGCTGCGTGATGCGCTGCTTAGATATCCATGGCCGGGGAATATTCGTGAGCTGGAACATTTAATACAAAATATTGTAATCCGGGTATCAGATGAAGCGGAAGAAATTAAAATTGATCATTTACCATCCTATATACGGGGGAAAATTTTAGTGCAGCAGCAATTTCATACTAACGGAGAAGTTAAAGCGAGAAGACCGATCAAAAATGTATTAAACCATTCAAAAAAGCAATTTATACAATCCGCATTGGAACAGACTAACTGGAACATATCAGCAGCAGCCCGCAAACTTGGCATTACACGACAAAGTCTGCAGTACCATATAAAAAAACATAATTTAGAAAAACCATGATAAAGCAACGGGCTATTCTGAAAAGTTGGTTTCAACTTTTTATATAGCTCTTTTTCATTTCAAATCTAACCAATTTTCATTACATAATTAGGTTCAGAATAATAAATTACATGAGAAGGCACACTCATGTATTACATACATTCTCTCAGTAACTATCAGTAAGCCCAATAGAATATAGAAATTCGTTATAGAAATGGCAGAATATTATGGTATGATGAAATAAATTAAGTGTAAGCGCAATCATTTTCTTTAAAATTGGATTGTTTTATTTTAGGAGGTTAAACCAATGGAAATGATTCTACAGCAAAAACAAGAGTTAAGTTTGCGGATGACACCTGAATTGCGTCAGGCCATTGAGTTACTACAATTATCAACGTATGATTTAGAACAATATATTAGGGAACAGGAATTAGAAAATCCACTGATTGATTTACAGGAGTCAGATGGAAGCGACAATTTTCAGGAATCAGCAGCAGTTAAATCATCTGGTTCAGCAATGGAGCAGCTGGATTGGGTAAAGCAGCAGGAAGAGAGTAAACGTGACCAGCTGATTAACCAAGTCAATTTAACTTTCAGTGATTACGACACACAACAGTTGTTGAAAGCTTTGATTCATAACCTGGACGATAATGGATACTTATCTGGAGACATACTATTTCTAGAGGAGTCCAAAATAGAGTCAGGAATTGAACTGCTGCAGCAAATTGGACCTCCCGGCATTGGCGCCCGCAATTTACAGGAATGTCTCTTACTGCAGGCAAATCAATGTGAAAACTGTCCGGAATTAGCTGAAGTCTTTATTCGAGATTATCTTTTACTCGTTGCAGAGCATAAATGGCCCGAGATTGCGAAGGGTATGGAAATATCATTGCGTAGCGTACATGAATTGCATGAGTACGTCTTGACATTAAACCCCAGACCCTGTCCTGAACTTACCATCGCAAACACGGAATTCATGATTCCAGACGTCATCGTCGAAGAAAAAGAAGGTCAGTTGTCATTCCGTTTAAATGATAAAGGACTACCGAAGATTGGACTGCAAAGGGAATATGTATCTAATCTGCAGGGTAAGTCGGAGTTGTCATCGTACCTGAGGGATTATCATAAGAAAGCTCAATGGCTGCTGTCGAGCATTGAACAGCGCAGAAATACAATCATCAGAATCGTTACCAATTTGATTGAAAAACAGGAGGCGTTTTTCAGGAAAGGTGCCGAATCACTGCAGCCAATGACCCTGAAAGATATTGCAGACAGCATCGGGATGCACGAATCTACGGTGAGTCGTGCGGTATCTAATAAGATTATGCAAACACCAGTCGGTTCATTTGAAATGCGTACATTATTCACTTCTAAGTTATCTGCACAAGATGGGAACAGTATTTCTCAATCAGCTGTCAAGTCTTTATTGCAAAAGTTAATTGGAAAAGAAGATAAAAAGAAACCTTTATCTGATCAAAAGATCGCTGACTCATTTCTAGAGGAGCAAGGGATTACGATATCAAGAAGAACTGTTAGTAAATATCGTGAAGAACTCCTTATTCCCTCATCCAGTAAACGAAAAAGAGTTCTATAACAAGAATCGCTAAGCCGAAAACCAATCACTTTTGATTGGTTTTTTTATGAACTTGAAACCGAAATGAGCTACTGCACGGTTTGAAGCCGCCATCAGCATGATGAAATAAATTGGAATGTATTATTTGCAAATTTTAAAGCAAAATAAAAAGACCGTTCTGCGTGAGCAGAACGGCCGTCTTACTGATTACTAATTACTTTGAATAACCGTTCATTTGAGATTGAGCCTGACGCACTAATCGCTTAGTAATTTCTCCGCCGACGGAACCGTTGGCACGCGATGAAGCATCTGGTCCAAGTTGTACACCGAATTCAGAAGCGATCTCTTCTTTCATCTGGTTTAGTGCTTGTTGTACTCCTGGTACTAAAAGCTGGTTTGAGTTGTTGTTGCTGTTTGGCATGTCGTTCACCTCCTTGTGACTATAGAATGGCCACTTTTGAAAAAATCATGCAGGAGATGTAACTGGAAATATTTACTTTAGAGCAGATCATCGAATTCTTCTTCCGTCTGGTTGCTCGGAATGATGGTTACACGGCCGTTTACCGCATCTTCCATCATCTCATTGAAATCCTGAAAACTTTCATAATAACGGACTTTTTCTACTTGAGGCTTCGTTTTTGAGCTGGATGGCGTGAATACCGTACAGCAATCTTCATACGGACGGATTGAGATTGAATAGGTTCCGATCTTTTCTGCGACTTGAATGATCTCTAGTTTATCCATCGCGATCAATGGTCGCAGAATCGGTGTATTTGTCACTTCATTGATTGCAGTCAGACTGTCCAGCGTCTGACTTGCCACCTGACCAAGACTTTCTCCTGTAATCAAACCCAGCGAGTTGGTTTCTTCACGTACACGATCCGCAATCTGCATCATCATTCGTCTTGTTGTCGTCATTGACAAATTGCTGGGCACTTGTTTGACGATTGCTTGCTGCAATTCCGTAAACGGTATAATGTGCAGACGGATTGTCGCACCAAACTTGGATAGCTGTTTAATGATGTCTTCTACTTTTTGTTTTGCGAGCTCACTCGTAAACGGCGGACTGGCAAAATGAATCGCATCAAACGACACGCCTCTCTTCATCATTAAATAACCTGCTACGGGGCTGTCAATTCCTCCTGATAACAATAGAAGTGAATGACCGTTTGAACCAACCGGCATTCCCCCGGCACCTTTGTATATATGTGATGAAATATAGGCACCCTGTTTCTGAATTTCTATAAACAATAAAATTTCAGGCTTCTTCATTTGTACAATTAATTCGGGAAATGCACGGAGTACATGTCCGCCAAGCTCTTGCTGCAGTTCGCCTGTTACAAGCGGAAATCTTTTATCGGTCCGTTTCACTTCCACTTTAAATGTCTTCCCTGCTGTTTCAGTTTTACTCAATACATCTAGTGAAGTAGACTTTATCGCTTCAAGTGTGGGTTCGCAAATTGCAATCGGACTGAACGATTGAATACCAAATACGCTTGGCAATATTTCTATCGCTCTTTCCAATTCTTCGGGATGGTCCGAATATAAAAACATGCGGTCGCGTTCTGCTCGCATCGTAATACCCGAAAGCTCCTGCAGCGCCGCTTTAATATTATCTTTTAACTTACGCACAAATTTACTTTTATTTTTTCCTTTTAGAGACATTTCGCCATATCTGATTAAGATGGTATTCCAGTTCATTTTCCAGTTCCCCTTTTCAATAGCTGCATCAATTGATTTACTGCATCCTTCAGCTGCTGAATTTCTTGTATTGTCTGATCTTTCCCCAGGCTGATGCGGATTACACCTTTTTCAAAATCTTTCGGCAGGCCGATTGCTTCTATTACATGACTCATGCCCGCTGTTTTTGAAGAACAGGCACTTGAAGTCGAAACATAAATTCCTTTTTCCTGCAAAAAATTTACTGCTACTTCTCCTGTAATGTTTTTAAATGCCACGGCTAATATATAAGGCGCGCTCCCATTCGAAGCAAGTACCCTGCAATCTTCTATCTCAGAAAAAAACTGAACTAATTCATTTCGCCACTGGACAAATTGTTCAAGATTAGTTTCTTCCTTCATTAAACGTGCCGCCTTTGCCAAAGCGGCAGCGTGCGGCACAGAAACCGTACCATTTCGTAAACCGCTTTCCTGTCCGCCGCCAAAAGTAATAGGCTGGATCCGCAGATTTTTTCGATAAGCTAAAAATCCGCATCCTTTGATACCATAAATTTTATGCCCAGACAGCGATATCAGATCCGGGCTGTCCTGAAAATCTCCGGGTATTAATTTTCCAAAGCTCTGAACACAATCCGAATGAAAAACTGCACGCGATCCGCTGTGGATAACTCTTGCGCATTCAGCTATAGGCTGAACTGTTCCAATTTCATTATTCACGTGAATAATACTGACTAATAAGGTATCCTGCCGTAAGCAGCGCTTGAGCTCTTCGATAGAGATTCGTCCTTCGCTGTCTACAGCCAGATAGTCGACATCAAAACCTTGTGATTGTAAATATTGAAATGTATTTAGAACAGATGAATGTTCTATTTCCGTTGTGATGAGATGACGGCCCTTATGCTGATTAGCCAGTGCATATCCAATGATGGCGAGATTATTCGCTTCTGTGCCTCCAGAAGTAAATACTCCTTCCGTTAATCCCATTCCAATAATTTCGAGCAGCTGAAACCGCGCCCGTTCTAATAATTTTTCCGACTGTTTGCCTGCTGCATGCAAAGAAGCGGGATTTGCGTAGTATGCAGACGACACATCCATGAATGTCCGGAGTACTCTTTCATCCGCTTTAGTCGTTGCACTGTGGTCAAAGTACATATTTCCAACCTGCCTTTTTATTCAGAATGAGCGAAACAAAGCCACCGGTCAAACCGGTGGCTTTGTCGGAATATAGTTACACTTTATGATGAAGCATTTCTTGGATCTTTTTCATTGCACCCGGTTCAACATCTTCAACAGCTGTTGCAGCCTCTTCCAATGCCTTCATATAACGGAACTGCATAAAAGAATCCTCCGCCTGTAATAACTTCTGATGCACTTGCGGATGAGAAGCACGGTAACGATTGCCATATTGGATAATACGTTCCACCAGCATTGCATTCTCAATCATGTCTTCTGTCTTTTCACACACATCATCGACGACAGCTGTAGCCTTTTGAACATATGATTCCACTAATCCCATATTCAAAGGAACTTCTTCCAAGCTTTGTTTCACGAGGAAGATCTGTTCATCCGCTTCTTCCAGCTGAATCTCCATTTCATCAGGGATTCCAGGAATATTCGCGCGATGCAGATTTCTATCCGCTGTCTGAAGTTGCTGAGAAAGTCCAAGAAGACGTGAGCGGACCTGATTCTCATCAATCCGAAGATTTTTGATTCGGTTACTGAAGCTTTCCTGATCTTCCGCTAATGTATCCAATTCTTCCGCAATTTCCTGCAGTTCCGTCTGAAGCCCGGAATATGCAGACTCGTGTTTGTTTTGGCGCTCAATGAACAGCTCTATACGCTTCGCTATGGCATTCAGTTTCTTCATTGCATTTTGAGGAATTTGAGATTCTTTTTCATCCAGACGATAACTCTGCTGGACAAAATCCACTTCCCGTATCGTTTCTTTGATGATTTGCTGCATTTCTTCAAACAGATCGAGCACATTATCCCAGCGTTCTTCTACATAATGGCGCGAGCTTACTTCTTCCTCCAGAAGATCATAGAAAGATTCGATGCGATCATGCAGTCCCGCCACTTCCTGTCCTACTTCCGATACTTCAAGCAGTACAAGCCGCTGTTTCAGTTCCAGTAACTGCTCTTCCATCTCATCAAATTGGGCAGGGAGCCTAAGATGTCCTAAATAGTAAGACTGCTCTTCCATTTCTGCAATTCCATTTCGCAATTCACGTATAGAAGCGGGGATTTTCGATTGTATTTCCGTTAGCAAAGAAGGAATCTCATGAATGATATGTGAAAGCCTGTCTCCTTTTGATGCCAGTGAAATCACAATTTCACGCGCTTGAAGATAATTCCCGTTTTCAATCAGTGCATCATATTCTTCAAACCTCGGAGTGAATGATTCCCATTCCTCTTCCAAAGGATTCACGGCAGGTCCGAATGAATGCTGGTGTGCTAAGATTGCTTTGCGTGCGGCACGGTGCTGCTCTTTTATAGTTTCCATTTCAATACGATTTTTCTCTTCACTGCCGATTAATTCATTCAGTTCATCCAGAATAACGTGCATTTCTTTTTCACATTGGGATAGAATTTCTTGAATATGCTTTTCCGTTTCTGTCGCTTTTTTAAAATGGAAGCGGTCAACCTGATCTTCCACATCAAACAGCAGTGAATCAACTTTCGGAATACGGTCATCAATTACTTCCGTCCATGTGCTGCGCCAGCGCTCAAATTTTTCTTCCGTCTGGCCTGTCATATTCAATTGTTTAACTTTCGTCATTTCTTCAAATATCGGTTTATGTTGAATTTGCAATTTTTCTTGTTCCAGTTTCCCTATTTCTTGTATATGCTTTCGCCTAAACAGAAATGCGATTACTGTCAGTACGATGACAATAATTAATGGAATGATGAAATATTTCATCGTAATATGATCCCCCTATCCCACACTTCGCACATTAAGTCATTATATTAGATATTATAGTATATCGTAACACGTTTAAAGCATTTTCGTCTTGAATTCACATGTTTTTTGAGAAATAACAGATATTTTATCAATTAGGCGCATATTTTGAAGAAAAATAGATACTTTCCTCACTTCTATTACAGGGAAAAGAGTAATTAGGTGATAACTATTGTTCCTTCTGAACCTAGCTTTGCTGTCACATCTTTACGCAAGTTAAAAAATTCATGTTTTTGATTGCCGATTTGAAGGACCGTGCCGGGATGCGCTGTCCCAATCTTAACGACCCCTGCTGCAGCTGTCTGAATAGTTGTTTTGACGCCTGCAGAAGAACCTGTCTCATCAAGTGTAATATTACGGCCGCCGATTACTTCCCCTCCCCGGCAAACACCTTTAATGACAATATCATGCAGCGCAGTTATCGAACAATTATAAACACCTTTCGACAGGATATGAATGTTGCCGTTGCTGTACAGTATACTGTTCAGTGCAAATGAAGCCTGAAGCACTGATTCAGGACGTATTTCTTCACTGTATATTTGCAGAAGCACTTCAGCCTCTTCTATTAAATGACGCAGATAAGTGATAGTTGTTTGCTCTTCACGGAGCGGATCGACAAATAATAAATATAATCTTTCAGAAAGCGCCACCCACTCTTTATCCAATCTTTGCGAATGATTTTTTACAACTTGAATAAATTGCTTATTTACTTCTGTAAAATCACTATATTTCTGTTCCAGCAGCAGATGTATAGCTTGCTTTAGCGTAAATGGCGGGACTTCTTCAGGTAATTCTCCCCTCAAAGTGAAGATTTGTCTAAGCGCCGATTCAATATTCCGCAGATAATCGAGCACTTCCTGCAGATCCTTTACCAGCATCCCAATAATTTTTTCCTGTATGCCAACTGTTACAGTAGAAGAGAAAATACTTCCCTGGATGAAGACAGATTTAGTACCCCTTATAGAAGCTTTTGTGCTGTTTTTCATAATTTGAATTATACCTGATGCCGCGACAAACATGGAGGGATGAACGCTTCCGCCTATCCATACATCTCCATCGAAATATATATTACCGCTTTGCAGATTGACATCATCTGGATGACGGTATTCTCTGTTGACCTCTATTTTAACCAAATTCCCCCGCCACTCTATAACTGGTCTGCCATCAATTTTCGCATATATTTTGTTCTGAAAGTTTTCGACATGATGTCCCGCCCGCATAATAATTTCTTTCGGAGGACGCACATTCAGCACTTCTCCTAAAAGACTCTTTCCGTCGGTTCCTGGAACAGACGGAATATATGTCGCAATCAATTGGCCCTTCTGTACAGTAGGGATTGGATTATGCTCCCGATAATCTACGCGCTCATGACCTTCCGCTTCCTCTTTGTCAAAATTCAGATGTTCTTCCAATGAAGCATCTTTGCTGTGGACAGGGGGAATTCCTTTTGCAACCACAAACTCTTTTGCTTCTAATGTATCGGCCGCTTTTTCTATCGCGTCCATACATAAACCGTTCTCAATTCCCAGCGCTTTCAGTTTTTCCACAAAGTTTTCAGCTTGTAATTCATTGATGACTTGTGTTTTTTCCGTCGTTTGGATATTCAGAACTGTTTCCCACGATGAATCTGCTAATGTATGTGTCACTTTTTTCCCTGGTGTTACGCAGGCTTTGGCAATTACATCGTTTTCTTCCAACTTTATAACGAACTGTGCAGCCAAATGTTCCGTAACTGCCTGACATACAATTAAATCTGTGGGTAAAAGAATAGTGCGATGATCTGTTTTTACATCGTTAATTATTAAATTCACACCTGCAGAAGGAATGACGATCGGATTGCTCTGCTCGTTAAATTGAGTCTCCAGCTGTCCATTATAGATACGTAAGGTTGATGCTTCTCTAGCGATTTCCTCTTTTGGAATCTGTGTCACTTTGACTTCTGCCGGTACTTTTTTAAATCCAAACAAGGAGGTGCCGGCTGGCTGAGTGACTTCTATATGCACATCATCCAACGTCAGCTCTAGCATAGCCAATGCCTGTTCCACGGCTTTCTCTACTGTTTCAGCTTGCATTGTGATTAATCTCGTCATCATCTCACCTCCTAATGAAATAGATCTTTATCTTCATCTGAATTATATCATAAATCAGAACCTTTCATACTATATAAACTATGTTTTCTGTCTACTCATCTTCTATATATGATATCTTACTCAACCCTTTTATGATGTTTCTGGTAAACTGTTCAATAGAAAGAGGTGTGTTGAGTGGAAACAAAAGATCCTTTTCAAGAAGACCTCGATGATGAGGAACTGCAGGAGTTAGTATTAGAAGCTCAGCGCGAAGCCCTCGCCAAAGCCGCTTCTGAAAAAAATCAGCAGCGTACTTACCGACCTTTCCCCAAATGGACATTTTGGGTAATGGCCGTCACATTAGCTCTCAGTACATTCGCTATTATCTTTCAAATCTTTTCGATTCCTGCTATAGAGTTTTTAAAAACGTCTTCGGAATTGTCCAAAAACCCTCAAGTTGCTCTATATAAGGAAGCAGTAGTCGTTGTTTCGACAGGCGATAGTAAAGGAACCGGATTTTCAATCAGTGAAAACGGCACTATTCTGACCAATTATCATGTGATCGAAGGGAATGAAACAGTGATGATTTCATTTCCTGAAGGCGATATTTATACAGGAACTGTTACACGTACTTTTCCGGATATCGACTTAGCGGTTCTGGAAGTGAGAGATGAAAATCTTCCTCATTTGAAGCTTGCTGAGAGCACGAATTTCACTAAAAATGAACCCATTACGTTCATTGGCAATCCGCTTAGTTTTTCAGGTATTGCGAATAAAGGACATGTATTGGATTATATCCAGCTTCCTGACTGGGAACAGCCGGTTGTTATGATTAAAGCACCTGTCTACAGAGGGAACAGCGGGAGTCCGGTAATTAACACAAAAGGTGAAGTAATCGGCATAATTTTCGCAACCCTGGACGAAGAACAGCACGGCAAAGTAGGTTTATTTATTCCTGTAGATGCCTATTATAAAGCATTAGAAAATTTATAAACAACGTAAAAAAACCGGCTAAGGATTAAATCCCTTACCGGTTTTTCGCTATTTTATCGCTTTGCAACGAGTAATAGTTTACCTTTATCTAATTCGCTTTCGCCTTCTGATGCTTCTGCCTCTGTTAATCCAACAGACTGCATTTCACTGCGCAATGTATCTCCGCGTGAAGTGAACATATTCTTCATTTTATCGAGGAAGCCCATCTCGCTCATCCCGACTTGTTCTGAGTCAAGTGCATCCGCAATTTTATCTTCGCGATCCTGACTGTGTGCGAAAATATAAATTTGATCATGCGTATAGCCTTGCGCTACCAATTCTTCAATCTTCTTTTTAGCTTGCACTGCATTTTCTAAGAAAAACTTTTCCATTTGTAAATCCCTCCAAGTAGTTGTTTTCCGCTCTATTCAACTATACCTATCCGCAGCACATTTCAAACTTAAGCATAAAAATTAGCATCTTAAGGACTATTGTCTGTTTCTAAACTGGTGAAATAAATTCATTTTTAGCCGTATGAGTTTTATTTTCATTGTAGAGATCAATCTTTATTGTGATATGCTATTTTCAGAATATATTAAAATCGGAGGGGGTTTTCATGTCAGTGGAACGTTTAGAAGCCGGTTTGAATAAAATTAAAGAATACGTCAGCGAGGAAGAGGCTGAACGGATGATGACCGCAGACGCGTTAAAAGATCTGGCGCCGGACTTACGAAAGTATATTATCGAATTCGGTTATGGTGAGATTTATTCGAGACCGGGCCTTGACAGCAAGCAGCGGCAGCTAGTGACAATCTCCTCACTAGTTACCCAAGGGGCGATTCCGCAAATTAAGACGCATGTTCAAAGGGGCTTAACAGTTGGATTAACCAAGACAGAGATTATTGAATCAATCATGCAGTTAATTCCGTACATCGGTTTTCCGCACGTTCAAAATGCGCTGATGACTGTGAAAGAATTATTTGAAGATGACGTAAAAAGCCGTTCATAATGAACGGCTTTTCCTTTACCATCTATAGATTGCTGCGACCCCTGTATCAACCGGCATACGTTCCTCCGGGAGTACGACGACTTCTCCCCCGCTTTTAAAGACGAGTTCCGCCAGATCGTCCATTACGTCATCCACCGTTGTCTGCTGCAGATTTTCGGTCTCGATTTCTCCTGTATCCAAATCAATCTTACCGGGATACAGCCGGCCGTCTTCAAGCATCAGCCGGCTGATCCGGTCTTCACTCGCCGCCTGAACAACTTCCTCTATCTTTTGAGATCCCTGACCATTGGCTTTTGAGTTTTCAAAACTCTCTACAAGCTTTTGGGTCTTATCCAAATAATAAGGTTCGATGATCTGCCATGCCATTTCCCTCAATTGTTCGAGAGTAAGTGCCTCAAAATCAGATTTAATTCCTTGATCCTGCAGATGGGGGTTATGACTCAACTCTTTAAACAGCGTATGATATTCAGTGAGTGTGACTAAATACAACGGCAGTCCGCTTGGTTTTGAATAATGCTCGGAGACGGTACGGTCTACATATCGGAAATAGCGCTCGATATCTATATCGATTTCGTCTTTTTTTCCGCCGTGTCCGTGCATCATGGCTGTCCCTGCTGCTCCGCTCGAGTCTCCTGCTCCTAAATAAGCTTCAGTGACTTGATCACCAATCGCTTCCGCTTTTGTTTTTGCCAGCTCCCCGGGAATTTCTACTTCCTCAATTCCGTAACGGTTCCCTTCATACAGTTTGAACTCTTGCCGGTTAACGCCCAGCAGATGATAACGGTCAGCTGATTGAAATACTCGGATTAGCGGTTTAATATGGAAGCTGGTTGATACCACCGCCAATTCAGGAACCGGACGCTGCAGTCTGTATGCAATACAGCGGTCTTTGGTTGCGAACAAAGCGAGCCCATCCCCTGCATGTGCCCAAAACGGCCGCTCTCCCTGCAATTTTTCCAGCGGTGCCAGCAGGCTTTTTATTTCATTGGCTGGATATTCTTTGGTTAATTCCTGTTGCACTTTTTGCAGCAAATTTTTAAAACGTATCGGATCTTGCTGATTTTCAGGTCTGTAGCGGTGGGTCGGCTGATAAATAGAGATGCAGGGTTCTGCCTGCTCCATTAAAAATTCATGTGGAAATTCGTTCACAATTTCTACGTTCATCCTAATCCCTCCAGTATAAATTTCCTGCTATGTAAAATCGCAGGCTCTAGTGTACAGCTTCCCTTTCTAAACAGTTGTAAACTTTCATTAGAAAGATTTGAAAAACAAATTGTTGACAATGTATACTTACAACTGTATACTAAGGAATTGAGATTGATAACTTATCTGGACACAACACATGGCGTTCTGCAGATGTTTTTCGGAACACTTATTCATCACTGGCGCGACTATAGGGTCGCAAGGACGCAAAAGTAGGCAGGGTTTGCGTTGCTTAAGTAAAACAACCAGTAGAACAACAACCGCGGCAAATACGGTTCATTCAGATTCTACATGACATATACTAACCAATATACTATAGTAGTTATCAAAAGTAAGGCCTGCCCGCAACATAGGCAGCCCTTCCACAATTTCACAAAGATTTTACATTAAAACGGACTGCGAATCTAATCGCAGTCCGTTTTTTCAAATTGCTTTAAATGCCTGCTCAAGATCAGCAATGATATCATCCATATGCTCTAACCCGACGGACAGCCGCAGCAGCGAATCAGTTACGCCCATTTTTTCACGCTCTGCTTTAGGCACTCCTGAATGCGTCATTGTCGCCGGATGCTGCATCAGTGTTTCTGCATCCCCGAGACTCACAGCCAGCTTGACGAGAGAAAGGTTATTCAGGAGCGTTTGCGCTTGCTCTTTACCTCCTTTAATCGTAAAGGAGATCAAGCCGCCACCCGTTTTCATCTGCTTCTTCGCAATTTCATATTGTGGATGCTGTTCATCGAAAGGATAGAACACTTCGTCAACTTTCGAATGTTTTTTTAAATAATCAGAGAGAATTTCTGCGTTCGCTGAGTGTCTATCCATCCGCACAGGCAGCGTTTTAATCCCCCGCAGCAGCAGCCATGCATCAAACGGGGAAATGACTCCTCCAAAATCTTTTTGTACGGTGCCGCGGATCTTCTCCATCTCCTCTTTATCTTTTCCTGCCAATAAACCTGCGATGACATCTCCATGTCCATTTAAATACTTAGTTGCGCTGTGCAGAACGAAGTCTGCGCCGAATGATAAAGGGGTCTGATTATAAGGCGAACAAAATGTGTTATCCACGATGACACGCAGCCCATGCCTTTTCGCTACATTGGACACTGCCTGCAAATCGACCAGCTCCATCGTCGGATTGATTGGAGTTTCTACATATATACAAGTCGTTTTATCAGTTACCGCTTTTTCAATCTCTTCTTCCGTTCGCATGGATGTCAGCGTATGCGTAATATTATATTTTTCTTCCATGATTTTCAGCAAACCGAATGTACAGCCATAAATTCCGCGGGAACAAACTACATGATCATTTGCTTTCGTAACATGAACTAGCACTGCACTGACAGCAGCCATCCCAGAAGCAAATGCCAATCCGCCGGCTCCTTCTTCCATTTCGGCAATTCTCGCTTCTAATACATTGACTGTCGGATTACCCAATCTGGAATAAATATTGCCGGATTCTTCCCCCGCAAATCTGCGCTCACCCTGTTCAGCTGAATCAAATACATAAGTTGCAGTTTGATATAAAGGAACCGCAAGACTTCCCTGATGTTCTTTGCTGTCGTACCCTTCATGGATCATCGCCGTCTCTTTATGCCAATTATGTTTTTTCTGCATATCTCTTCCTCCTCTTAATATATTATTCCTCTATCCATGAAAACGCTTTAATATAGCCTATTTTCAGTCTACCTCGATTCTCAGGAAAACGAAAGAATTTTGAAGCTACGGTTTGTCCCGATGATTATGCTTGACCTGAAACCAATAAATTGGTATGCTATTCTTTGTGTAAAATAGTTGCAGCAGTTATGTGTTCTATTTTGTCCAGTCTATTCCTTTACGAAGGTGCATCGCGTAACCTCGGGGCTGCGGAGGCGAAGTTGCAAGATTATAGAATGGCAGATGGATTGAACATATCTGGTCTTATTTTACAACAAAATAAAACCAACAGAGGAGGAGTCTCTCATGGCTCGATATACAGGTCCATCATGGAAACTGTCACGTCGTCTTGGTATCTCACTAAACGGCACAGGTAAAGAAATTGAAAAGCGTCCATACGCTCCAGGCCAACACGGTCCTAACCAACGTAAAAAACTTTCCGAATACGGAATGCAGTTACAGGAAAAACAAAAACTACGTTTCATGTACGGAGTAAACGAACGTCAATTCCGCACGCTTTTCAACAAAGCTGGTAAAATGCAGGGAATTCACGGTGAAAACTTCATGATCCTTCTTGAAGCTCGTTTAGACAACGTTGTCTACCGTATGGGTCTTGCTCGCACTCGTCGTGCAGCTCGCCAATTGGTAAACCACGGTCACGTACTAGTAGACGGCAAGCGCGTAGACATCCCATCTTTCGCTGTTAAGCCAGGTTCTGAAATCTCTCTTCGTGAGAAATCTCAAAACTTAACTGCTGTTGAAGAAGCGCTAGAAGTGAACAGCTTTGTTCCTGACTACGTTACTTTCGACAAAGACTCTAAAAAAGGTACATTCGTACGCCTTCCAGAGCGCGGCGAATTGGCTGCTGAAATCAACGAAGCACTTATCGTTGAATTCTACTCTCGTTAATAAGTACGTTGCATTTTTAAACCCCCGGAATTGCTTAATTGCAAATCCAGGGGTTTTTTATTCCTACAGTTTCTGAAATTAATCGAATGAATTTTATAAAATAATAACAATTACAACTTATACGAAAATACGTTCTATACAATGTTGTAGAAAGATGATATGATGTTGAAAATAGATAAATTATAAACCTGCGTAATATCACCTATTGTAAGTCACCCATAAAACTAAAATGTGTGAAAGGAGATAATTTATGACGGATCGTGAATTACTTCAATTTATTGCAGATAAATTAACAACAGTAGAGAAAGATGTTTCCTCTCTTAAAGATGATGTTTCCACTCTTAAAGATGATGTTTCCTCTCTAAAAGGCAACGTATCTTCACTTACAAAAAACATGACATCAGTCAAAAGTGACATATCCTCACTTAGAAACGAACAACTTTTCATAAAGCAAGCAATACTCGAAATTGATGCACGTACGATTTCCACTGATGAAAATGTTGCTGCATTAACTAAAAATGTCTCACTGAAAACTGAAAAGTTATCAAACATTGTTACAATGCAGCACTTAGTAAACGATCATGATACAGATATTCGCTTAGTCAAAAAAATGTTGATACAATAAACTCAAAAAGCCGTTGTCATTGATCAAACTCAATGACAGCGGCCTTTTTGTACTATGTTCCCTTTTTAAACAAACTTCACCATACTATACTTCTTCTTCCCGCGTCTCACAATCGTAAAGGCATCCTCTAACCGCTGCTCTGCCCCTACTGTGAAATCCGTCTCTGTAATGCGCTCTCCATTAAATGAAATCGCACCGTTTGTGACATCTTCCCGCGCCTGGCGTTTTGACGGTGACACACCCGCCTGTACGATGAAGTCGACGATATTCATGTCTTCTTTCGTCATCTCTACAGTCGGTACGTCTTTAAACGCATCCTTCATTTCAGAAGCTGTCAGTGCTTTCAAATCGCCGCTGAATAATGCAGCGGAGATACGGATCGCCTGTTCTAATGAAGCTTCTCCGTGAATCAGGCGTGTCATTTCTTCTGCCAGCGTTTTTTGTGCTTTGCGCAGATGCGGCTCTTCCTGAACGGAAGTTTCCAGTGCTTCAATTTCTTCACGGCTTAAGAATGTGAAGATCTTCAGGTATTTGACAACATCTGCATCGGCAGCGTTGATCCAGAATTGGTAGAACTCATACGGCGATGTTTTCTTTGCATCGAGCCATACCGCACCGCCTGCAGACTTACCGAATTTGGTGCCGTCTGCTTTTGTCACTAAAGGAATCGTGAAACCGTATGCTTTTACTTCTTCGTCATGCATCTTACGGATGACTTCCAGACCTGTTGTGATATTGCCCCACTGATCCGACCCGCCAATTTGCACACGGCAGTTATGGTGATCAAATAAATGATTGAAATCTGCACCCTGCATCAGCATGTAAGAGAATTCCGTGAAAGAAATCCCCTGATCCAAACGGGATGCGACATTATCTTTTGCCAGCATGTAATTGACGCTCAGCAATTTACCATAGTCACGTAAAAATTCGATCAATGACATGGAACCGATCCAGTCATTGTTGTTGACCAGCTTCGCTCCATTATCTGTTTCGAAATCAAAGATCATTTCCAGTTGTTTTTTGATGCCGCGCACATTATCTTCCACTTGTGCAGTTGTCTGCAGCTGTCGTTCTTCCGAGCGCCCTGAAGGATCCCCGATCATCCCTGTTGCACCGCCGATTAATAATATCGGCTTATGGCCGTGCAGCTGAAAACGGCGCAGTGTCAAGAGCGGCACGATATGTCCGATATGCATACTGTCCGCTGTCGGATCGACTCCGCAGTACAAAGAGATCTTTTCATCCGTCAGAAGTTTCTCCAGACCTTCTTCATTTGTCTGCTGGTACAGCAGGCCTCTCCATCTTAAATCATCCATTAATTCATTCGCCATTTTCCAATTCCTCCTAATTCAACACAAAAAGTCCCCACATAATCATAAAAAATGATCATGCAGGGACGCTAGTTGAATGTAATAAACATAACGCGGTACCACCCGGCTTGAGAGAAGCTAACTCTCCGGCTTTAAGGCACTGATATCGCTGTGCAGAGCGTACACTCCAAAACTGTAATTCATGCATAGCGCACCGAACAGCTTTCACCAACCGCTGTCTCTCTGGGACGGACATTCGCTACCATTACTTCGGTTTCTTCGACATGTAATTTAGTATGTCTTTCATTTTAACCAACTTCCAATGAAAGTCAACATTAAATGATTATTTACTCCGCAATCTATGATATAATGAGAAAGATTTTTAGGGGGAGAATGACTTGACTAAAGACAAAAACCAACGAATCCAGCAACTAGAAAATAAGTTTGAGCAGATGAAAAAAGAAACTTGGGCAAAGAAAGTTCGAATCGGTTCAGGAGTGATCTGGAATTTATTTATACTGCTTTTGATCTTCGGTGTGATCGGTGCCGTTTTTGCCACTTCTGTCGGAGCGGGATACTTTGCATCATTGGTTGCGAAAGAACCCCTTCGGACGAAAGAAGAACTGCGAAATGCGGTCTTTACATACGAAGAGACATCTGAAATGTTTTTTGCAAAAGACGTCTATCTGGGTAAGATCAACTCAGATATTGAACGCAGACAGATCACACTGGACAAAGTGTCACAATATGCACTGGATGCGGTGCTCGCAACAGAAGATGAATATTTCAACACACATACCGGCATCGTGCCAAAAGCAATTTTCCGCGGAGTTTTCCAGGACGTCACGAACTCTGACAGTCAGACAGGCGGTTCAACCCTGACACAGCAGCTCGTGAAAAACCAAATCTTGACGAATGAAGTTTCCTACGAACGAAAAGCGAAAGAAATACTGCTTGCTATGCGTTTGGAGCACTTCATGACAAAAGATGAAATTTTGGAAGCGTATCTGAATATCATTCCTTACGGCCGTGATGTTGTCGGCCAGAATATTGCAGGGATCGAGACTGCGGCAAGAGGCATTTTCGGTATTAAAGCGAGTGAACTGAACTTGGCACAGGCAGCGTATATTGCGGGAATTCCACAAGCTCCTTTCGCCTACACTCCTTTCTACAGTAAAAATCAGGGGTTAAAAGAACCGGAAAAACTTCAGCCGGGAATTAATAGGATGAAAACGGTATTATTTAGAATGCGAGATACCGGCTATATTACAGCTAAGGAATATCAAGAAGCGATTGCGTATGATATCACGAAAGATTTTAGACAGCCTACTCAACGGGCAACTGAACGCTATCCATATGTTACCCAGGAGATTCAAAACCGCACGATTAAAATCCTGGCAAAAGTACTGGCCGAAAAAGACGGTATTGATGCAGACCGTTTCGAAGAGGATTCGAACATGCAGGAAAAGTATACTATTATTGCTGACCGCTCCATGCGTACGGACGGTTACCGCATTTATTCTACAATTGATAAAGAACTTTATGACAAAATGAATGAAGTTGCAAAGAATTTTCAATACTACGGATTCACTTATACTTCTGAAACAACGGATAAAGAATCCGGCAAGAGTACAATTATCGAAAACCCCGTACAAGTCGGTGCAACGATGATTGAAAACCACAGCGGAAAGATTCTTTCATTCGTCGGCGGAAGAGATCATGAATTAGAAGCGACAAATCACTCGACACAGGCTTTCAGACAAAATGGTTCCTCAATGAAACCTCTGCTTGTCTACGCACCGGCAATTGAATATGGCGTTATTGGCGCCGGCAGTCCCGTTGTTGATGTGAAGTTCGTTTTACCTGGATGGAAACCTTCCAACTATTACGACAGAGAATTAGGAATTATTTCTGCACGTGAATCACTGGCTCGTTCTCAAAACTTATCGACAGCACGCCTGTATGATCAGATTATAGACAGACAGCCAATCAACTTCCTAAAAAAAATGAATTTCTCTAAACTAATTGAAGAGGACGGACATAATCGTTCTGCCTCACTTGGCGGATTAAAATATGGAGTTTCTGTTGAAGAGAATACTAATGCTTACGCGACATTTGCGAATGAAGGAAAATTTATTGAATCGTATATGATTGACCGTATTGAAGATATGAAAGGTAATATTGTTTATGAACATAAAGCAGAGCCAGTAGAAGTCTTCAGCCCGGAAACTGCGTACATCGTTACGGATATGATGCGTGATGTGCTGAAAACTGTAGGTACAGGTGCACGAGTGCCCGGATTCATGAACTTCCGTCCGGATCTGGCAGCCAAAACGGGTACATCCCAGCATTATGCAGATGCCTGGCTGATGGGATATACACCGAATGTTTCACTTGGTGTCTGGCTCGGTTATAAAGATCAGACGAAGACTTTGTATAACGGCAGCAGCAGTCAGATGCATCCTTCAGAGCGGACCGCGCGGTTATTCGGTCAGCTGATGAATACTGCAAACAGTATAATACCGGAAACAGTTAAAGCAGGAGATACATTCAAACGGCCGGCAGGTGTCGTGTATCGTTCGTTCTGTTCGATTTCAGGGCTGGCTCCCTCAGCCGCGTGTTCTGCTGCAGGACTGGTGAAATCGGATCTGTTTAATTCTAAAGTGATGGTACCTTCAAAGCCGGATGACAGCATCATTTCATCTGCAGGCGTACTGATCAACGGTAAAATGTATCAGGCACTGCCTTCTACACCGCGTGAATTTGTCACAGCAGGCGGCGTCGGTGTCAATTCAGAATTTATTAAGAGGATGCTTGGACGGCTTGGCGGAGACGGTTCGAAACTGTTTGCAGGAAAAGGCGGCTATTCCGCCAACGTGGTGTCCGGATCTGTATTCCCTGCGGATAACGTTCCTCCTGCTCCTGTGTCAGCGAGCCAGAACGGGTCTGTACTCACCTGGTCAGGATCTGCTTCCAATGACGTAGTTGGATATTATATATATCAAAACGGTGCACGTATTGGTGCTGTAGGATCTGGATCCCGTTCCTATTCAATTGGCGGCGGTTCTTACTATGTACGAGCCGTAGATATTACCGGCTTATTATCTGGTCCTTCTAATACAGTTACCACTGCAGCGGAGCCAGAACCTGAACCACAGCCGGAGCCAGATGCGCCTGCTCCAGAACCAGATACACCTGCTCCAGATGATAATAGCGGAGCAACTGAAGGCGGCACTAAACCAGACAAAGAAAACGGCGGCACAACTACTGATGAACAAAAAGATGAAGCGAAAAAACCGGACCCAGCAA
Organism: Sporosarcina sp. NCCP-2331; assembly: GCF_023707945.1. Lineage (NCBI taxonomy): Bacteria > Bacillati > Bacillota > Bacilli > Caryophanales > Caryophanaceae > Sporosarcina > Sporosarcina sp. NCCP-2331. Next base: position 107,156 of record NZ_BRCD01000005.1, on the reverse strand, counting down.
AACCGGAGCCGCCTAAGAAAGATTAATTTTCTAAACCGAATTACAATCTTATGATTGTAGTTCGGTTTTTTGAAATATAATACCGACAATTTCATGATAAACTTGAAACAGCACACATTTTCATTGCAGAACTTGTATACTTAATAGAGAGAAGAACATTCAGAATAATCAACGATTACTCGCTGACAGACAGGGTAAATTAATTAGGAAGGAGTGAACTGTGTGGAACATCATAAAACCTATTTTTCAAAGGCATTTCTTCATGATGAAGGTGAATTAGTTATAGAAGGACCGGTTTCATCCGAGCAATTAGCTGCATTGAATTTCCATGATGGACTGAAAGCATTCCGTCCTCCTAAACAGCAGCAAGAGGCATTAGTGAAAATTTCCGCGTTTCCAGAAGGCAGAATTAATATTGCAAGAATCGGCACAACCATTGTGGGTTATGTAACGTTTCTTTATCCAGATCCTCTCGAGCGATGGTACGAGGCCAAGCTTCCCAATTTAATCGAACTCGGCGCAATTGAAGTAGCAAATGAATATAGAGGCGCGAGGATAGGTAAAAGATTATTAGAACTGTCGATGATTGATAATGCAATGGAAGATTATATCATTATTACTACTGAATATTACTGGCATTGGGATTTAAAGGGGACAGGTTTAACTGTGTGGGATTACCGGAAAGTCATGGAAAAAATGATGCGTGCAGGCGGCATGGAATTTTTCTCTACTGATGACCCCGAAGTTTGTTCTCATCCTGCAAACTGTCTAATGGCCAGAATCGGTAAACGTGTAGATCAAAGCTCCATCCAGCAATTTGACAGCGTACGTTTCAAAAATCGCGTAAACCACTGAAAGTGAGGAATGACGATGCTCGTACAAGATATTATGAAAACAGATGTTATTACATTGAACGCGGCACATACAATTGACAATGCCATTCAATTAATGCAAAAGAAAAAGATCAGACATATACCGATTATTGATAATGGACGCTTGATTGGTCTGGTGACGGACCGTGACGTCAAAGAAGCTTCTCCTTCGAGCATATCCGACCGGCTGGAGCTTTCACTTTATGAAACTCCTCTTTCTAAGATTATGAAAACTGATTTACTAATTGGGCATCCCAGAGATTTTGTAGAAGAGGCGGCCTTGCTCTTCTACGAGTATGAAATTGGTTGTCTGCCGATCGTTTCTAATTATGAACTGGTCGGTATTTTAACGAAAACGGATCTTCTCTATAATTATATTGAATTAACCGGGGCAAACCAGCCCAGTTCTCATATTCAAATTCGTGTTCCAAACAAGCCAGGCATACTTTACGAAGTATCTAAAGTCTTCCATGATCATAATACCAATGTACTCAGTGTCCTCGTACATCCCTATCAAGATGGGGAAGATTATAAAATTCTAGCTGTCCGAATTAAACGAATGAATCCCCTCTCGATTATTGAGGATTTAAAAGCGGAAGGGTTTCAGGTTCTTTGGCCAAGCGAACCGGAGATGGACTCATGAAAAAACAAGCAAGCTTTATATTTTCACCAGACCAATTAAACTATGAATTTTCGGATACGCATCCTTTTAATCAAAAGAGGATCATTTTAACGATAGATTTATTAAAAAATCTGCATGCGATTGACGATGATGATATCGTTACACCGCGTACAGCGACAGATGAAGAATTGCTTTTAGCGCATGATGCGAAGTATATCGAAATCGTGAAAAAGGCAAGCAAAGGCGAAGTAAGTGAAAATATAGGGAGTATTTATGGAATCGGGACGGAAGATACTCCTTTTTTTCCGGGTATGCATGATGCAAGCGCTTTATTAGTTGGAGGAACACTCACTGCAATCGAAGAAGTGATGGAAGGCCGTTCAAGATATGCATTGAATCTCGGCGGCGGTCTGCACCATGGGTTCCAAGGAAAAGCATCAGGCTTCTGTATTTATAATGACAGCTCTGTCGCGATAAAGTATTTACAGAAGAAATATGGGGCACGTGTATTGTATGTGGATACAGATGCCCATCATGGCGACGGAGTACAATGGACGTTTTATGATGATCCTGACGTCTGCACATTTTCCATCCATGAAACGGGGCGCTATTTATTTCCGGGGACAGGAAATGTAACAGAACGAGGCAACGGTAAAGGTTATGGAACATCTTTCAACTTCCCTATTGACGCGTTTACAGAAGATGAATCTTTCCTTCATATCTACCGGACAGCTTTGCGTGAAGTAGCAGAACACTTCAAACCTGATGTGATCTTAACGCAAAACGGTGCAGATGCACATTACTTTGATCCATTGACTCACCTTTACAGCACAATGAAAATTTATGAAGAAATACCGAAACTTGCGAAGGAAATTGCAGAAGATTATTGTGATGGACGATGGATTGCCATCGGCGGCGGCGGATATGATATATGGCGCGTCGTACCTCGCGCATGGTCACATTTATGGCTGACAATGAAATCAATTCCTATACCTGCCGGCCTTCTTCCTCAAGCCTGGCTGGAGAAATGGCAGCCGGAGTCACCGGTTACTCTCATAGATACATGGGAGGACCCTTCTGATTTGTACGAGCCTGTGCCGAGGAAAAATGATATTAATGAGAAGAATGAACAAATGCTGACGAGAGCCCTTCACATCATACGCAGAAATTGATGCGGAGTGCTATATACGAAAACAAGCAGCTTATCTTAATGACAAGATAAGCTGCTTGTTTTTATTTAACAGACTGACGTTCTTCTAAATGATAAGGCAAAACAACTTCTGTTTCTTCTACATCCTCTTCATTGATTAATTTTGTCAGCAAACGCATGGATACCGCACCTAAATCATATAAAGGCACAACAATCGCCGACAGCTGAGGACGGACAATCCGTGCAAGATTTGAATGCTGGAAGCAGATGATCTCCAAATCTTCCGGTATGCGAAGATTTTGATCACGCACGCCATTCATAATACCAACCGCCACTTCATCGCTGCTGGCCATGACTGCAGTAGGACGATTGTCCAAATTCTTCAGGATATTCCAACTTTCATACGCTTCATCGTACGTATTGTCGGTTTCCACGATTAATGACTCATCAATTGTCAAACCCGCTTCCTCTAACGCACGCACATAGCCTACTCGCTTACATACTCTGTTGATGTCACGCGTGAAAGGACCTGAGACAAAAGCAATTCGCTTATGTCCATTATCAATCAGCTTCTTCACTACATCATAAGCAGCCTGCTCATGATCGATATTGACGGAAGGCAAATTGGTTTCGAAATCTAATGTACCGGCTAATACAATCGGCACGTTCGCTGTTTTCATTTCGGTCCGTACTTCAGGAGAAATGGAATCACTCATAAAGATCAGCCCATCTACTTGTTTCCCTAAATGGTCTTCAAACAGCTCCACTTCACGAGATGCGCTCTTATCCGAATTGGAGATAATAATATTGTATTCATACATCGTGGCTACGTCTGCAATCCCTCTTGAGAGTTCCGCGTAGTAGCTCTTCGACATATCAGGTACAATAACACCAATGGTCGTTGTCCGCTTGCTTGCCAGACCCCTTGCCACCGCATTCGGTCTGTAACCTAATCTCTCAATACAATCCAATACTTTTTTGCGTGTAGCGGGTTTCACATTCTGATTACCGTTCACTACCCGTGAAACCGTTGCCATAGATACGTTTGCTTCTCTTGCTACATCGTAAATGGTGATGGCCATTTCTGATCCTCCCAACAATCCTTATTCAATACTAGTATACAGTGTTCCCCCGTTTTATAGGGTATTTTCTTTATTTAAAAAACTTTAATATGTAGAAGGCACCGACCCTCGTAAGTAAGGATCGGTGCCCGATTGTCAGATCGTTTGGTGCGTGTTCATGAAACGCTGCATCTGTTCGTAGAACTCATCGAACTGCTCGATGTTCATTTGCTGGGCTGAATCCGACAAAGCAACCGCCGGGTCCGGATGTACTTCCGCCATAACGCCGTCTGCGCCTACTGCGATCGCTGCTTTAGCAGTTGGAAGCAATAGATCCTTACGGCCTGTGGAGTGTGTTACATCAACAAATACAGGCAGATGAGTCTCCTGCTTCAGAATCGGAACAGCTGAAATATCTAATGTATTTCGTGTAGCTGTTTCATAAGTACGGATTCCGCGCTCACATAGCATGATTTCAGTATTCCCTTTAGAAATAATATATTCAGCTGCATTGACGAATTCGGAAATCGTAGCAGACATTCCGCGTTTCAGAAGCACTGGCTTGTCCACCATTCCTGCTTCTTTCAGCAATTCGAAGTTCTGCATGTTACGTGCACCGATTTGGATTACGTCGATATACTCAAGCGCTTCTTCCAAGTGTGCCGGTGTAATGATTTCCGTAACAATCGACAATCCTGTTTCATCTGCAACTCGTTTAAGAATTTTTAACCCTTCAAGACCTAATCCTTGGAAATCATATGGAGATGTGCGCGGCTTGTAAGCTCCTCCGCGAATCATCGTTAATCCCTTGGCCTTGATGGATTTTGCAACTGCCAATACTTGCTCGTATGATTCTACGGCACATGGTCCGAAAATAAATGTAGGTTCAGAACCTCCAATTTTCTGTCCGTTGACGTCTACGATTGTATCTTCAGCTTTCTTAGTACGCGACACAAGCAGTGCGTTCTTCTGCTCGTCCTGCTGTACCTCCAGCGCCGACATGAATATTGACTTGAATACCTGTTCCAAAATACCGTCAGGCAGCGGGCCGTTATTGGCATTTTTTAGAACATTCAACATCTCCCGTTCGCGGATCGGATCATATCTATTAACACCTTGCTTTTCTTTTACTTTTCCAATTTCCTGGACTATAGAAGTACGATTATTGATCAGTTCTAAAATCTCTACGTTCAACTGATCGATACGACCTCTCAACTCACCTAAATCTTGCTTGCTCATCATTCTGTCTCCTCCCCGCACATATCATCCTTTTCTAACTGTGGAATCTATGTTACATTTTTATATAATAGACCAAGTATAAAGAAACCTCTTTGAAAAGTCACGCAATTTCACTGAATTAAGACATTTACACTATTTTCACATAGAAACGGGGTTGAAAATCCTGGCTAATACTTTATTCGCACTCGACATCGGAACACGTTCTGTTGTCGGTATCGTGCTAAAAGAACAGGAAGATTCATTTCACATTGTTGATCTGATCTCAAAAGAACATAAAGAACGTTCCATGATTGATGGGCAAATACATAATATTTTAAGCGTGGCTTCTATTATTCAAGAAATTAAAATGGAACTCGAAGAGCAGCATGGCAAGTTAGAACGTGTCAGTGTTGCTGCTGCCGGCCGCTCTCTTAAGACAGCTGAAGGCTCCGTAACCATTGATATCTCGGAGCGCTCCTTGATCTCAACTGAAGATATTAACCGATTGGAATTATCAGCAGTGCAAAATGCCCAGCAAACGCTGCTTTCTTCTCAACATTCAAAAGAAGAAGATCATTATTACTGTGTAGGATATTCTGTCTTGCACTATAAATTGAACGGCGAAGACATCGGGAGTCTGATCGACCAGACCGGTACAGAAGCTACGATCGAAGTCATTGCTACGTTCCTGCCTCGTGTTGTAGTTGAATCGCTGCTCGCCGCTTTAAAACGTGCTGATCTGGAGATGGAAGCCCTTACGCTCGAACCGATCGCTGCTATCAACGTACTCATTCCGCCATCCATGAGAAGATTGAACATCGCGCTGGTTGATATCGGTGCGGGTACTTCCGATATTGCGATTGCCAATGAAAATACCGTAACAGCTTACGGGATGGTGCCGGTGGCAGGCGATGAAGTGACAGAAGCGTTAAGCAGTCATTACTTGCTCGACTTCCCGCCTGCCGAGCAAATGAAGCGCCAGATTTCTTCTGAAGATCCGCTGACCGTACAGGACATACTAGGCTTTGAACAGAAGATTCCTTCTGCGGAAGCCGTGAACGTCATTTCTCCTGCAGTAAAACGTCTGGCTGTTTCGATTGCAGACGAGATTAAGAGGCTTAACAATAACTCTTCACCACAGGCCGTCATGATTGTCGGAGGCGGAAGTCTAACGCCTGCTCTGCCAAAGGAATTGAGCGTACAGCTTGAACTGCCCGAAAACCGTGTAGCCATTAGAAGTCTGGACGCTTTAACGGGTGTTACTCTGGACGAGTCAATTGAAGCCTCTCCCGCTCTTGTAACGCCAATAGGTATTGCGATTGCAGCCAAAAGAGCGCCGATTCATTATATGTCGATCACAGTCAATGAACAAACGATCAGGCTCTTTGAACTGAAAGAAATGACAGTAGGAGACGCACTGCTTGCCGCCCATGTATCCGCCCGCCAATTATACGGCAAGCCCGGCCTCGCGTTGACAGTTAAGGTGAATGGCCAATGGGTTACGATTCCGGGCGAGCATGGCTCTTCTACAAGGATTTTATTAAACGGAGCCGAAACGAGCACGAAAGACCTGATTCGTAATCAAGATGTGATTGAGCTGGATTTCGGAAAAGACGGAAGTGATGCAGAAGCTGCTGTCAGCGACCTGGCAGACGGACCTGCGTCCATACACTTCTATCTTGATGGACTGCCCATCACACTTGAGAGCGAAATACTGTTGAACGGTCGTGTAACTTCGTTAGACACACAGCTTGCTGACCGTGATGAATTGACCGTGCGTCTGGCGAATACATTGGCTGCCGCTCTTGAAAGATTTCACGGCGCAGCGTATTTATTGGCTTCCGAACCTGTTACCGTGAAGTGGAACGGCGTAAACCATGTGTTAAAAACGCGCTCCAACAGCTTTCTGATAGACGGAAAAGAAGTTTCTCCGCAGCATATTGTGCAAGATGGAGATCGTATTGAAACAAAACAGCCGCCTTTGCTTCAGATTAAAGATATCGCTGATGAATTAGAGCTTATTTTGGAAGCACGTGCTGATGTGACTTTCAATAGTCAGCCGGTGACCATAAAAAAACAGCGAATCGCCGCGTATGTTAACGGCCAGCCCGCTGAACTTATGGATCAAGTGCATCCGAATGATCAAGTGGAATTTAAGACTATTTCCGATGCGCCTATTATATTTAGTGATATTTTCTCTTTTACCGACTTTTCACTTCCAGCCAATTCGGCTTCCGCTTATCGCTTATTGCGAAATGACGAATCGATTCGATTTAATGAACCTATTTTCGGAGGAGATCGTCTAGAAATCCGTTTTGAATAGAAGAAAGCCGTCATTCCTCGAATGACGGCTTTCTTTATTACGCAATCAGTTATTTTTTGTACTGACCGGCTGATTAGGATTCACGTTTTTATTGGGTTTCTGTTTTTCATTTTCATCCATCGGCTTGTCCGTTTTCTTAAGCTCTCCGGATTTTTCATTATTTTTGTTCATGCTTTTATAGTCCGTTGCTTCCTCGCCTTCAGAAGACGCAGTGCCATCATCCATTGGGATGTTTGTTTTTGAAGCAGCTGATTTCACTTTATCAACTAATTGACCGGACTGTTCCTGGATTGTCTGAGAAAGTTCTGATGTTTTATCTTTTGCTGCAGAAGTAAACGCTGCAGTTTTTTCTTTTGCCGTATCTGTCAGGCCGGCTGTTTTGTCTTTGGCTGCACTGGATAGCTCGACCGCTTTTTCTTTTGCAGTTGAACTTAATTCGATACTTTTATCTTTCAACTGTGAGGCTTGTGTTGTAAAATCCTCACGCATCTCACGTCCGGTTTTAGGCGCAAGAAACAATGCAGTGGCTGCACCGATGATGCCGCCTACAATTGCGCCTGCAAGGAAGCTTCCTGTGCCGCTGCTGTCATCTTCATACAGATCATTCGTAGAACGGTATGTGTAATTGGCAGGATATTGCGGCTGCCCGTACGTATTCGTATAAGTACCCTGGTTTTCATTGAAATTTGGTTTGTTTTCTGTCATTTTTCTTCCTCCTGTGAATTAAGTGTTTGGTATGCTGCTTAGGAAAATGCTTGTACTAGGAACGGGCTTTATACACTGTCCAGCCTGAAGACTTTGCGGGCTGTCGCTCTTTCACCTGATCGTACAGACCGGCTGCAACTGTTCCCCATTGCAGAACCTGCGCGATTTTTTCACTGTTTTGTTCAGCTTTCGAAGTAACAGAGCTGGAGATTTGATGAACGGATCGATTTAAGTTGGTAACCGATTCTCCTACCCCTTTTACAGCATCCACTACAGTGTTCAGCTTTTCCACTTTTCCTTGCAGATCTTCAGCCAGCTGATTGGTTTTATGAAGAAGCTGCGTGCTTTCTGTTGTGACTCCTTCTAGTTGTTTTGTCAAATCATCCATAGTGTGTGAAACACTGCTCAACGTAGTCTTTAAAGACCCGAGCGTCATGGCAAGACTGACACATAGAATAAGGAATGCGATTGCAGCCACAACTGCTGCAATGTAAAGTAAATTAACCACTGACCTTTTCCCCCTACAGCATATTCTATACGAAAACTTTACCCTTCTTACAGAGCTTTTAAACTTTTCGTCTTATTACTCCTCTTCGACATAACTAGGCGATATCCTTTAATAAATTCCAATTGTTTCATGGCTCTTCACCAAAACATGTGCTTGACAGTCTATTTCATGAGCAGTTTAAGATTTGCTGGGATTACGCAGTATAGGATAGTAAGTAGGTAGGAGACCGTTCCCCTGCGTTCCAGGCGGACGCGTGTCTTGCGGGCCCGCGGTGAGCCGACTTGGTCGCAAGCTCCCGCAAGTCGTCTCACCTGTCGGGCTGATCCTCCCAGAGTCGCCGCCTTCCACTCCGGTACACTGGCTGGTGTTTTAATACTTTTTGTTTGAGTGACAGTATGATCATACTATTTGAAATTATTACGATAAGTGTGGTGTTTCATGCAATACGTAATATCCCGCAAAGACTTAGATTCTTATGATCAATGCGTATACAAAGTCGAGAAACGAAAACCATACCAACTAAATTCGTACTCTGCAAAAAACAATATGATATACTTTCTACATACCAGCGAAGGCGCAACTGCGGGGTCGGCCGTTGCGAAGCGAACAGCGAAGGGTTCGCTTTGCCGTATTTCTGCTTTCTTTGCAGAAATTAAGGCAATGATGCACGCCCTTCGCCAGTAGGCTTATCGCGTAAGGCAATCCCCCAGCGCCGAAGCAAGTTTAAACTGCAGCATGATTTTCGCAATACATACATGACTAATTATCAAGAACTGATTTTGGTGCAGACCCTGTTTCATAATAAAAAAGAAGAAACAGCTGACACGATGGTCAGGCTGTTTCTTCTTTTGAAATACTGGACTTGAATTGCTGCAGATATTGTTGAATGTCGCCTGCACCCATAAATAGAATTACGGAGTTTTGATGCTGTGCAAGTTCGGACATGTCGTCCAGTTTCAGATGCTGCGAATTTGGAATTTTATTGACTAAATCAACAATCGTCAAGTTGCCGGCCTGTTCTCTTGCCGAACCAAAAATATCACAAAGATATACTTGATCTGCTTCTGAAAGACTTTCCGCAAATTGATCCATCAGCGCAGCGGTACGCGTAAATGTATGGGGTTGGAAGACAGCCACCACTTCGCGATTAGGATATTTTTGACGTGCCGAATCCATCGTCGCTCGTATTTCTGTAGGATGGTGCGCATAATCATCCACCAAAATTCTTCCTTCATATTCCATGACGGAAAATCTTCTTTTCACTCCGGTAAATGAAGCAAAACGTTCATTGATCACTTCTGCGGGGATATTCTCGTAGTGACACAGAGTAATGACGCCAAGTGCATTTTTAATCGCATGATCCCCTGTCTGCGGAATCGTGAACCGGTAGTAGAATTCATTGCGGATAAAGACATCAAAAGAACAGCCTATTTGGTCTTTCTGAATATTTGCTGCGCAGAAATCATTGGAAGATTCCAGCCCGTAATAGACAATCGGCACCTGCGTTTGCAGACGTTGGAGATTCTCATCATCACCGCACGCAATCAGAGCTTTTTTCACTTGGCCCGCCATCTCACTGAATGCATCCAGAATATCATCTAAACTGGTGAAGTAGTCAGGGTGATCAAAATCAATATTCGTCATGATTGCATAATCCGGATGATAGGCTAAAAAGTGACGTTTATATTCGCATGCTTCAAAAACAAAGTACTCCGTATTCTCGACGCCTTTTCCAGTACCGTCTCCTATAAGGTAGGAAGTCGGCGCATACCCGCCGAGCACATGTGACAGTAATCCGGTAGTAGACGTTTTGCCGTGTGTTCCCGTAACCCCGACTGACGTAAATTGCTCCATATAAGTACCCAGGAAATCATGATAGCGAATTACTTCAAGTCCCAGCTCTTTTGCGCGCATCAATTCTGGATGATCATCTTTAAAGGCATTCCCGGCGATGATTTTCATGCCGGGCTGAATATTATTTTCATCAAAGGGCAGTACTTTTATATTTCTTTCATGTAAAGGATCTTCTGTAAAAAAGTATTTTTCTACGTCTGAACCTTGGATTGTATATGCAGAATCATGCAGAAGCTGGGCAAGTGAACTCATTCCCGAACCTTTGATGCCTGTAAAATGAAACAATGTCATATTGAAACCTCCCGGGAATTCTTTCATCCCACTTTTTATCTTCAGCACAAACATAATGGGCTGAAGAATATATCTTTTCATAGTATAGCATGTGTTTGAACAAAAAATTAGTGACTAACTATGGAATCCATCAGCTAAGAAAGCTTTCTAGCGCCTGGTGAGTCAAAAACACATCCCGCGGCTTGCTTCCCCGCTGTTCCGATATGAATTGGTTCGATTCCATCCGGTCAATTAATTTTGCAGCACGATTATATCCGATGCTGAAATGACGCTGCAGCGAAGAGGTGGATGCACTCCCCTGCTCAATGACAAACGTACAGGCCTGCCGGAATAAAGGGTCAGTTTCCTCTTCTTGAACAGCCGCCGCCAGTAAGTCTTCCTGGCCGAATAAATAATCCGGTTCCGCTTCATTTCGAACATGTTCTATTATACGCTCAATTTCATCGTCCGTGACAAATGTCCCTTGCAGCCGGACGGGTGAGGATTGGCCATTTCCTAAGTAAAGCATATCTCCTTTACCCAGCAATCTTTCTGCGCCTACACCATCCAGTATTGTTCTGGAATCGACCTGTGAAGAAACAGCAAATGCGATGCGTGTCGGGATATTTGCTTTTATCGTGCCGGTAATGACATCTACTGAAGGACGCTGGGTAGCGATAATCAAATGAATACCGCAAGCACGTGCTTTTTGCGTAATCCGGCTGATGGAAATTTCTACATCTGCCGGCGCCATCATCATTAGATCTGCTAACTCATCGATGACAATCAGCATATAGGGCATTTTTAAAGAAAAACGGCGTGACTCCATGACCATTTCATTATAGCGTTCGATATTGCGCACGCCGGAATGGGCAAATAATTCATAGCGCCTTTCCATTTCTTCCACCGCCCATTTAAGAGCAGCGGTAGCAGCCTTGACATCCGTAATAACAGGACTCAGTAAATGCGGAATTCCGTTATACGGCGCAAGCTCCACCATCTTCGGATCAATCAGCAGTAACTTCAAATCATGATAAGACGCCTTATACAGCAGACTAATCAGAATGGAATTGATGCATACAGATTTACCGGAACCTGTAGCCCCGGCAATCATTCCATGCGGCATTTTACGTAAATCCAAAGTTTGCGGCTCTCCCGTCAAACTTAAACCTAAAACGGCTTCTAAAGGCGAGTCGGAAGAATTAAATGACGCACTCTCAATGACTTCTGAAATACGGACCGCTCTCGTCTGGCGATTCGGTATCTCTACTCCGATCATGCTCGTGCCTGGTATCGGTGCTTGAATTCGAATATCTCTCGCTGCCAAAGCCAGTTTCAGATCATCGGTCAGATTTCGTATCTTACTTACTTTTACTCCTTGCTCCACTGTCAATTCGAACATTGTGACAGCAGGTCCCTGCACAGCTGCCATAACGGTAGCCTGGATGGAGAAATAAGACAGAGCTTCTTCTAATTTAGCGGATTGATGTTGCAGCCACTCTTCATCTTTTATTTCTTCTTCCGGAGGCGCCAGATAGCGCATAGAAGGAAAAGCATAAGACGGTGGCGGTGTATCTTCAATTTCTTCAACTTCTTCTGTTTCAACCATTTCTTCAGGCGCTTGCTGTACCATTGGGGCTGTAGTTATTGCCGCCGGCTGAACAGGTACAGCTTCTTCAAACTGTGGCTGCACCGGCGCTTGCTCTATGAATGATGCCTTTGCATTGGCATTCTTCGCGAGCAGTTTTTGTTTATCAGATTGAAGCATCAATACATTAAAAGGCACGATCTTCTCTTTCTTTTCCGGAACATTCTCATCCAGCTGTCCATCATGGAGACTTTCCTGTTCCTCTGCTTCGATTTGTTCAGTAGAAAGAGAGGGCAATCGTTCTATTTCATTTGTTTGCTCTTCCTCTGACAACATTTTTTCTGATACTACCGGTGCTTGCAGCATGTTTCGTTCTTCTGGCTGTAATAAGTCTTCTTCTTGATTTGCTTCTACCGATTCTTCTATTGTCAGCGCTTCTTCAAGTTGTTCTTCCTCGGCAATTTCTTCTTGTTCATCTTCGATCAGTGTAGCGACGCCAGACGAAGACGGGCTGTCAAGAAGTTCTTCAGCTGCGGGAGATGAAGACTGGATATATTTCTGATCTGATGGAATTGCTATTTTTTCCGTTTCCTGCTCTTCTTTTTCTTTTGAGATCACTTCTAAATTATCTTGTTCATGTTCTATAATATTATGGATTTCAGGAAACTCTAAAGCCTCCGGAATAGACTCCGGGCTCGGCTGCTGCTCTTCCAGCTGAACAGTCTTTTCTAGTATTTCATCCTTTTTAAACATCTCAGCTGCGTAAGATTGTGTTATTTCCAGTTGTTCTGCTTCTTCCTGCTGCCTCTTTATTTTTGCTGCTTCCATTGCAGAAAGAATCGGTGAACTTTTACGGTAGCCATAAATAGGTGACGGCACTTCTGTCGGAGAAAACGGGCGGCGTGACGGTTTCGGCCGTTCTGCCAGAGGCGTCGGTGCCAGTGCTGCTTTAACTGCCGGTGAAGCCGGCTGACTGCTTGAATAAGATTGCGGTTTAACAGATTCAGGACGTGCTGCCGCCCTGTGGATCTTCCCCTCTTGTACATGCTGTCCGGGCCAGCGTTCATTTTGATGAAGCGGCACTCTCTCATACTCTTCTTCTGATTCTTGCTGCAGATAGTCTTTTATATATTCATTTTGAACGATTTCTTTCTCCCAGCCATAAATTTCATGATCGGAAACAATGGGAAATCTAAAATTTGTTTTTTTATTATTTTCTATATCGCCTGTTAAAGCATTTTCATATGGATCGATTGTATGTCCATCATCTTCTTTCATTTGCTGAAGACGTCTTTTCATGTTTCGTAACCAACTCAAATGTATCACTCTTTTCATGTCAATCAATCTATTTTAACAGGTTACTTGCATGGAAATCAAACAGATGCATATTCTTATTAATAAAAATGAAGATGAGATACTTATCAAAATACTTAGTTAAGTTTATTGCAGTAGAATTGCATCGCGGAAATCAAAAAAAGCTTTTGCTGCATGCTGAATTCAGCATGCGGCAAAAGCTTTTTGTATGGAATAATCAGATCAAATTACGAAAGCTTCCCCTGCTTCTCTTTGTTCATCAAGCACGAGGATCCCTTTTTCTTCCGGTGCATCTTTAAGTCCCAGCTCTTTAGCTGAACAGATCATGCCTGAAGAGGCTGCACCGCGGAGTTCCGCGTCTTTAATGATCATTCCTGAAGGCATGACAGCCCCCACTTTAGCAACAACCACTTTCTGTCCTGCTTCTACATTTGGTGCACCGCAAACGATTTGCAATGTCCCGTCTCCTACATCCACCTGACAGATATTGAGTTTATCAGCGTTGGGATGTTTTTCTTTCTCAGTCACATATCCTACGACGAATTTCGGACTGAAGTCCAAATCCAGCTTAATATCAGCTTCATTTTTCTGAAGGGCATCTATCAGCTGCTCTCCCAGTTCTTCAGTTAACTCTACCTGTCCAATTGCAGAGACGTCAAAATACGTGGACACGTCAAATAAATTGAAACCGATAACTTTTCCAGTTGTCTCATCTTTTAATATGGCTATATCATTTTTCCGTTCGCAAACCACCTGAGCCGGTGTGTCTGTCGTAAGCTGGACGAATAACACATCGCCTACTCCTTGTGCATTATAAAATACGTTCATTTTTTCTTTTCCCTTCTAGCTAATCTGTTTTTTGCCATAATGAAAATGGGTTCCAGCTTGCCGTCTTCATAAATAAAAGACAGTGATGTAACCGGCACTGCGCCGGTAGTGAAAAACTGCATAGCCATCTGTGCGATGACATCATAGCCAGTATCATTACGTACATCTGCGATAATCAGGACATCCTGATGCGGTACAGAAACAACCATATGTCCTTCTATCTTTTGTTCCATCTCTTTCAAAAACGGCTGATTTAGAATACGGCTGGCATCATAACCATCATTATTGTTGATGAAGTAAAATACATTATCGGAAACGGTATCTGTTTTCCATGCTGTTGGCAGCGTCTTCACTGTAAACATCGCCACCTCCTGCACTTCTTTTTCCGTCATGTTCAGATCTTTTAACATACTTTCATCAATCAGACGATAAGTCGTGCCCAAATCAAGTGCATAATATATCTGTGTCTCCGCTGTATGATCTTTCGTCAAGAACGGTATCCCTGCTGCACTTTCTTTTGGAAATGAAGTGGAGCGGATAACAGGATAAATATTCTTTTGATCAGAAAACCCTTTCGTCTGCTCTTGTTCCATTGCATCAAATGTTTCCTGGATGGTGTAAACGACTTCATCTATTGCACGTTCATTTTTGCTTTCATACTTAGCTAAAATTTCGGGCAATGAAATGTCCATCCCGTGATGAAGAGTGTGGTGAACGATTCGCAGCTTGTCTGCCCTGCGATCAAATTGCCATTCAAACTTCTCCGCGGGCAGCCGGCGTTTCAGTTCTTCCACTAAGTCCTTTGCTTCCATTACAGATTCTCTCCTTTCTTACTCGTTATCTTTCCAGTTTCTTGCTCTTCATGCTGAACTGAACGGGCAATTTGCATCATTTTTTCCAAATACGAGTTGATATTCTCTTCATTTGTCACAGTTTCCACTCTTGCTCCGCCGACACCGGCAATCAATTCGACCAGGTTTTCGCTTTTCTGAATGACTGCTATGAACCCGAATGCTTCATCTTTTGCAAAAGTCTGCGCTCCGATTAAGTTTTCCGGTTCCTCTGTCAGCAGTAAATCATAATAGACGCGGCTGTCTTTCTTTTCATTCGGATTGACTGTCAAATAAAATGAATCATTTCGTTTGGTTAGTACAACCGTTTGAGAAGTGGATTGCTTGTCCGCTTTCATCGTAGCCGGCTTATGAAACTTTATGTCGCCAATTGTCTCGTTTGCTCTTTTATCATTCGCTTCAAAGGCGTTCTTTGCTGCGATAAATGCATTATCTGTACGGCTTTCTACTTTCTGAGAACATCCTGCAAGGAAAACAGCAAGCAATAGCAGCAAGATCATCTTTCCATTTCGTAACATCCAGTTTCCCTCCTTCTCTGCACCCTGCATTTCTATCAGTCCTATTCTAATCGCATGCCGTTATTAATGCAATCTTCGTTTGGAGGCAGCCTGATCATAAAGAAACTGGCCGATCAGCAGCTGCATGATATGTTCAAATAATACATCCCGGGGCACCATCTGGGCAGTCAGCATTCCCATCGCCCCTTCAGACATTCGGATATCCTGCTTTTGAAAATATTGATCGGCGGCATCTCCTAATTCAATGCCTTTTCTAATTTCCGAGGCTAATGTTTCCGGTAAGGGAATCTGGGCGCCTGCAGCAGTAAACGTCTTGCCGTCCGGCGTGGTCAGTGCACCCCAATTGCACAGATACATACTGTCTCCGACCAACCGGACTCCACCTTCCAGTCCGATTCCATAAGCATCTTCATGCAAGCTGCACACTGCCTCCGCACGATTAATCGCACCCTGCCTGGTTTCCATATCACTCATAGGCTGCGCATTCACTCCCGACGGCACGGAAACAGAAGAAATATCACTGCCCGACAAATACTGTTCTACAATATTCGAAACAGCACGCAGTTTTGCTTGATTTTCTGAACCGAGTATAAATTTCATGCGGCGAACTCCCTTCTGCCTATATCAACAGTTCTGCTTAATCGTTTCCACAGTCGTTTTATCACACGCTTTCACTAAATGAACAAGCAGTTCTTTAGCTGCCGCATAGTCATCAGTATGGATAATGGAGGCAGCTGTATGAATATAGCGCGAGCAGATTCCAATGACTGCGCTAGGAACGCCTTCATTGGCAATATGAACCTGACCTGCATCCGTTCCGCCTTGAGAAACGAAATATTGGTATGGTATATGATGAGTTTCTGCAGTATCCAGAATAAATTCTCTCAATCCGCGGTGTGTCACCATTGTGCGGTCCAGAATTCTTAATAAAGTACCTTTTCCAAGCTGTCCGAACTCCGTCTTATTGCCGCTTGCGTCATTTGCAGGACTCGCATCCAGTCCAAAGAATAAATCTGGATCTATCATACGCGCCGCAGTCTGCGCACCGCGAAGACCGACCTCTTCCATTACAGTCGCACCTGAATAAAGCGTGTTGGGAAGCTCCTCATTCTTCACTTCCTGCAATAATTCAACCGCAAGACCGCAGCCATAACGATTATCCCAGGCTTTAGCCATAATTTTTTTAGGGTTGGACATCGGCGTAAACGGACAGACAGGCAGAATTTGTTGCCCCGGTTGAATACCAAAGCTTTCCGCATCGGCTTTATCATCGGCACCGACATCGATCAGCATGTTTTTAATATCCATCGGCTTACTTCTTTCAGCATCACTTAATAAATGTGGAGGGATTGAACCGATAACCCCCTGCACAGTATCTCTTTCCGTTATGATTTCCACTCGCTGTGCCAGAAGGACCTGGTTCCACCAGCCACCCAGCGGCTGAAAACGCAGCATCCCATTGTCTGTGATGCCTGTTACCATAAATCCAACTTCATCCATATGGCCGGCAACCATGATTCTCGGCTGGCCTTCTTTTCCATGACGAATTCCGAATACACCGCCGAGACCATCTTGAATCATTTCATCTGCATTTTTTTCAAGCTGTTCACGCATAAACGCCCGGACACGATACTCGTTCCCCGGTGCACCCGGAAGTTCCGTTAAGGTGCGAAATAATTCCAATGTATCTTTGTTCATACAGATCCCTCACTTTTTTATGTTCGTCTTTCATTATATAGAGACGGTAATCGGATGAAAACTATTTAGGTTCATTTCTAACTTTTACTGTCACGAGTTTGAGGAAAATGAACCGAAATGGCGACCGTATAAATCGCAATGTTCTTTTAATCTATGGTACACTATAAGAAATGATTTGCGAAGGAGGCTGCAATTAGCCATGAGAGTAAAAGAATTTTTAGCCGGAATTTTAACAGGGGTCGCTGCAGGAGTGGTAGTCAACGAAGCATTCAACAAATTAAACGAAGAGGTCCCTGCCGACAATGTACTTAAAAAAGTAAAAGACGCTTTTAAAGAAGAGGGCCCAATTGACGGTTCCTGGATCGTCATGAAACCAGAACCTTACACGAACCACGTCATCTCTATGGATGTATACCGCGGAGGCGTATCCCGCATGAAAGACGGCAAGCTTGAGCAATATGAATTTGCAGCAGATGCAAAAACAGGCACGGTCGTTGAATTAGTTCGTCAATAATTGTATTAAATGCAAAATTAGTAAAAGACACGTCCCGCTAAATTGGGCACGTGTCTTTTTAATTTATCTTGTTCGTGGAACATTTTCTGTGATCTTCTTGCCGTCTTCACTGAATCTGACCATTCGATAGACCGCATCATGATAGAAAATGAATCCATAATTATTTGGAAGCGCTTCCTTCATCAAGCGCTCTTTAGCAAATATAGATTCCATAGGATAGTCATCGTAAGCAAGCACCCACAGTGGATTGGAATGTGCGTGAGTTGGCATAATATCTGCCATATGGATCAGTGTTTCACCCGCCTGCTCAAGCTTAATGACACTGTGTCCATCGCTGTGCCCGCCCGTGTGAATCATTTTGATACCCGGCATAACATCCAGCTCATCTTCAAATGTGTACACTTGATCTTGAATCGGTTCCCAGTTTTCCGGCCAATACGTGTTGCGTGAACGGATATTCGGTTCTCTCATTTCATCCCATTCCACTTTAGAGGTGAAAATCTTGGCATTCGGGAACACCGAAACGAGATAGTCGCCTTTCCGTTGCGTTAAGCCGGCCGCATGATCGTTGTGCAGATGCGTCATGAGTACCATATCAATATCCTCTGGAGTCAGTCCAAGCTCTTTCAAGCTTTCCTCTACGCGTGTTTCAGCGCGTACTCCCAGATTGCGTTTTTTCTTTTCATCCAATTTCCCTTTTCCGATACCGGAGTCAATCAATAGATTCTTTCCCTCGTACTGTATCAAAATGGGATCGGTCCGCAGTTCAATCAAGTTATTTTCATCTGGTTCATACCGTCGTGACCACAATGCTTTCGGCACGACACCAAACATCGCGCCTCCGTCCAAGTAGTTCACGCCGCCGTCAAGCCATGTCAATTTCATATCATGAAAAGTTAATTGATCCAAATTAATTCCTCCCTGCATTCTAATTTGCATGATGTCCGCCAGCTTACTCATAGCCGGCGGACTACTCCGCATCGTCCACATGTTATTACTTTACGTTCTGATACTGGGCTTCCATCCGATAAATCGGCTGGCCCTTGCTTGAGAACTTCTCTTCGTACTCTGTCAACACATTGTCTTCCGGCATGTTTGCGTGCAAGTCCAGCGAAACTGACAGTAATTTCATACCGTAGTCTGTCATCGATACTAATGAATATTCGAAGAGAGAACGATTATCTGTCTTAAAGTGAATTTCTCCGCCAGGCTTCAAAATCCCTTCATATTTCTGTAAAAAGCTCTCATGGGTTAAACGGCGTTTTTCATGGCGTGTTTTCGGCCACGGATCTGAAAAGTTTAAATATACCCGGTCTATCTCTGCCATCTCAAAAATCGATTCCAAGTCTGCCCCATTTGCGCGCAGCAAACGAAGATTCTTCGGCTTGTCTTTTTCAATCGCTTTTTCTAAAGCTGATACAACTACATTATCAAAATGCTCAATGCCGATATAATTAGTTTCTGGATTTGCCAGCGCCATTCCGATGACGAACTGGCCTTTTCCCGTTCCTACTTCAATGTGGATGGGCGAGTCATTGCCAAACACTTCCGCCCATTTCCCTTTACTGCTTTCCGGTTCCATAATAAGCATGTCGGGATGCTCGGCCATAAAGTCTTTTGCCCATGGCTTGTTTCGTAAACGCATAATCAGTACACTCTCTCTTTACCTTTAAATTCTATTGTTCTTCTGAAATTTCATTCGCATCAAACAATCTGCTCAATGCCGTCGTCTGAGCGTGATCTAAAATAGCTTGTGCGGCCTTGAATTGGGTATGTTTCATCGGGCTCGGATTATTACTGAGCCGCTCAATCCACTGTTCATAGTTTTTGCGGTCAATGGTTGTGACTTCATAAGGTGTTCCCGGATAATCAATATAGCCGTTTCTGGATAAAATCAACTTCTTAATCGGTATTTCCACATTCGCTGCTTTAAAGAAGGAAGATGCCACTTTCTCCATCCGGTTCAAAGCGATGGTGGGATTCAGCACTTTAATCTCCTGCTCGCCAATTTTCTTCAGCCAGAACCGGTCACTGCTGCCGATATAAGCGGCCATCCGTTCGTCTTCCAGTACAGTAATACAGTAACAGGCAGTCGGCGTCAGCAAAATGACGTCCAGTTCCATGGGCGCTTTATTGACTTTGACGATTGGATAATAGAAGAGCAGGAAACTGTCCGGCAATCGCAGGGTAAGCTGCTTCAATAACGTGTCCGTAAAATATTTCGGATCCACTCGCGAACGGTCATACAGCGTAGAACTCGCCCATTTTAACTGGAATTGAAAGAGCTGGTCTTTATAAGAATTTTTCAGCTTTTCCATACTGTTGGGACGCTCATCTATGGCTGCTTGAAATGCCAAGTCCGTTTCCGCACCTTCGTCTTCCCCTCTCGTCGTTTCCTCTTCCTCCAGCTCTTCATCACGGTGCTTCCTCCACTTCTTGAACAGCTGGGAATACCATTTATTCTCTTCACGCACATCTTCTTGTTCTTCTGGTTGATTTTCGAATAAATCCACACCATGCTCCCATTGGTTTCTGATCCGATTCCATTGATAGCGTTTCAAACGAATGAACTGCGTAGGATAGCGGGACAAATCATTTTCATAACGGGAAACATAATCCACAAGTTTAACTAGCTGGGCCATTTGCATCTCTTTCTTGAGCCTGTCCAGCTGCAACCAGCACTGGAATTTGTGCTTCAAACATTTCCTGCAGCTGTTTTGTGATCATTCCTGGTACACCTTTTCCAACAGTCCGGCCGTCGATGGTTACCACCGGTGTAATCTCAGCATTTGTTGAGGTAAAAAAGAATTCATCCATCGAGCAGGCTTCTTCTAACGTAAATTCTTTTTCCACTGCCGGTAATGAAAGCTCCGAAGCGAGACGAAGAACGACACGGCGGGTAATCCCATTCAAGATGAAATGGTTTGCCGGGTGCGTGTACAGTACGCCTTCTTTTATCCCAAAAACATTCGATGCGGATCCTTCACGTACGATGCCGTCACGGACAAATAAAGCTTCCTGACATCCAGATTCCACCGCTTCCTGCTTTGCCAATACATTCCCTAGCAAATTTAAACTTTTGATATCGCAGCGGAGCCAGCGCATGTCCTCTACTGACTTCATTGCCGCACCTGCTGCGAGCTGTTCAACCGGTCTCGGATTTTCCACCGTATAACCTGTTACAACCGGCGGCATGTTCTGATCCGGGAACTGATGCGCACGAGGTGCAACTCCGCGAGTTACTTGCAAATAAATATGCCCTGTCGATAATTCATTTTTCTGCTGAAGCTCTTCCGTAATTTCAATTAGCTGTTCCAATGTATAAGGCAGGCTCATTTTAATTTTCGCGGCACTTTCAATCAGCCGCTCCAGATGTTCATTCGCCGTATAGAGCATGCCATCGTATACTTTTATCACTTCATAGACACCGTCACCAAATGCATAGCCGCGATCGTTTATGGAAAGATTCATTTGTTCTTCCTGCAGATATTCTCCGTCTTTAAAAAAGATCATACAACCGTCACCTCTTCTGTTATGAAAGCTCAACAGTAAAAAACTCTGTATTCATTCCGTCGATTGCAGAAGAAGATCCTTCTGCTGAATTCAGATGTACACACTGCCAGTTTCCTCTTTATCTATTTTCACATGTTTAGCTGATAAAATAAAGGAAAACTATCTTAAAATGCTCAGTCGGTAGAAAAGCAAAAATATGTGCGATTTATCCGAAAATACGTTATAATTATATTGTCAGAACATTTAACTTACTATTCTGGCATAACTAATGAAGAGGAGCAGGTCAGGGAGAGTAATCTCAGAGAATCACCCAAGCTTCTTAATTGAAGGATTGGCGTGAAAATATGAAGATGAAGGAGTGGTTTCTTTAATGAACCCAGCTACCGATCGCATGTTAATTCGTATCAAAGATGTCTATTTGTTCATTCGGGATAACGGAAAGGTTACTACAGAAGCCGTCGCGGAGGAATTTAATATTTCTCAGCGCACAGCTCAGCGTGATCTCAACGTTTTGGAGTACAACGAATTGATCAAGAACTCAGTCCGTGGCGAATGGACGACGACTTCCAAGAAAGTGAAATTACCTTCCTGACTCCGCATCCGATAGAAGCTTCAACAAAAGGCTGACGCAATCGCATCAGCCTTTTTGCTTGGAGCTATCCAGTTTCATTAGTTGCTGCAATTCTTCTTCTGTCAACTCCCTGAATTCTCCGAGCTTCAAGTTCTCATCAAGTTCAAGAGGTCCCATTGTCAGCCGTTTCAAATATACGACGGTCTTCCCTACTGCCTCGAACATCCTTTTTACCTGATGAAACTTTCCTTCCGTAATCGTCAGTTCAATTTCAGAAAACTCGTCCGAATGAATGATCTTCAATATTCCCGGCTTCGTTTCATACCCGTCATCCAGTGTGACGCCCTGCAGGAAAGCTTCTGTGTCTTCATCAGTGACCCGCCCGTCTATTTTTGCAAAATACGTTTTCGGCACCCCCTTTTTCGGCGACAATAAACTGTGTGCCAGCTGACCGTCATTTGTCAGCAGCAGCAAGCCTTCTGTATCTTTGTCCAGACGTCCAACCGGGAACGGTTCAAAGTGGCGCTCTTCATTTCCGAGAAGGTCCACTACCGTACGGTCACGATGATCTTCAGTAGCAGACAGCACGCTGGGCGGTTTATGCATCATTAAATAAATATGCTTTTTATAGATGACTTCTTCACCGAGCAATGAAACGGCATCTTTCTCAGGATCTACATGTTGCGCGGGATCTTTCACCGCCTCCCCGTTGACGCGGATCATGCCTTTTTTCAGTATCTGACGCACTTCTTTTCGGGAGCCGTATCCCATATTTGATAATAGTTTATCCAGTCTCATTCGTTACCCTCCCATTCCGAAGCGCTGCGCTATGCGTGTCAATCGTTCTCCGAATAATCTTTGCGCAAGTCCCGACTTGAATGCGAGGAATCCGTAGATTACCATGCCGACACCCGTGCCGATCAGAACATAGAGAAGCGCCTGCCAGCGACCGACCGGTACATGCAGAGCATTCAGTCCTTTGCTTGTCAGCCAGACGCCCGCAAACATAATCGCATTGAAAATCAAAATCAGAATCACACGTCTGATCACCATCTGGGATTTATAGTTCAGCACCTTTTTGATGACCAATAAATTGATGCCGACAGCTGTCGCATAACCAATCGCAGTAGCTAAAATCGCACCGTTCGTCTCGAATACTTTAATTAACGGGATGTTAATAATCATCTTGATAAATAATCCTAGCAATGCAGAGAAGACAATCCATTTATGATAGTCAATTCCCTGTAAAATCGCCGCTGTCACTGTAAACATGGCAAACAGGATCGCGACAGGTGCATAGGCTGCCAGTATATTAGCTCCTGAAACATCGAATTTGTACAAGAACTGATATATTTCCGTATTCAGAACGATGAGTCCTGTAACCATGGGAATCGTCAGGAATAACATAATCTGATAGGTCTGATCGAGCGAACGGGTAATTCCCTGCTGATCATTTTTCGCGTAATAGCTCGTAATAATAGAAATTAATGCCATTGAAAAACCTGTCGCAACCATGACTGGAATCATAACAACCTTATGCGTCAAGAAGTTCAATTTTCCTAAAAGCATGTCACTGACACTGGATAGTCCGATTGATTTCATCGCATCATTGAAAGTCACCATATCGACGAACTGATACAGCGGATTAATCGTACCGACTAAAACGAACGGCAGTGCATAGGTCAGAATTTCCTTATATATCTGTTTCAGCGGAAGTGATCCGGCCGGCGGACTATTCGTCAATAAATAATTGAATTCATCGCGGTATTTCTTCCAATAGTGATATAAGCTCCAGAGCCCTGCAATCGCACCGATGAATGCAGCAAACACGGCAAACTTCACAGCAATGTTCGGAGATAATCCGAGTACATTTACCACGACAAATGTCCCCGCCAAGACGAAGACGATCCGAATAATCTGTTCAATCAATTGCGAGACGGAAGTCGGTTCGAACTTTTGATACCCCTGCATGAATCCGCGGCTGATGCTGAGCAAAGGAACTGCAAGCAAGGCAAAACTGACCCAGCGGATGACCGATGCAATATCTTCCACTGTGAAAATTTGTTCCTCGTCTTTTATGACAAGTCCTGCAATCGGTCCTGCTAAAGCAAACAATGCAAAGAACGTCAGCAAACCGGTCAGAGACATGAGCAGCATGCCCGATTTCATTAATTTCCGTCCGGTCGCATAATCGCCGAGCGCATTATATTTTGAAACGAATTTTGAGATGGCAAGCGGCGCTCCCGAAACAGCGACAGCAAGTGCCAGATTATAAGGTATGTATGCATACTGATAGAGATTGACACTTTCATCCCCGACCATCGCATAAAACGGGATGACATAAAGCAATCCAAGTGCCTTCGACAAAAATAAGCCAATTGTTAATATGGCGGTGCCTTTAAGTAGATTCGATGCCATGTTTGATTCCTTCCATTTCTTAAGAGATACTTATACAGTTTACCCCTCGGCACGTCTTTGTACAATCTTTAACTGACAGCAACTTGGTGTATAATGAAAATCAAAACGAATGAAAGCGTGGTTCTACTATGTATGATGTAATCGTGATCGGCGGCGGGCCGTCCGGCTTAATGGCTTCCATTGCAGCTGCTGAACAGCATAAGCGGGTGCTGCTTCTTGAAAAAGGACGAAAGCTCGGCAATAAATTGGCAATTTCCGGCGGCGGACGATGTAATGTCACCAATCGGCTGTCCCAGGAAGAAATCATTAAGAATATCCCGGGAAACGGCAAATTTTTATTCGGACCATTCTCTGTATTCAATAACCAGGACATTATCCAGTATTTTGAGGGACTCGGTGTTCCGTTAAAAGAAGAAGATCACGGCCGGATGTTTCCTGTCTCCAATAAATCCAAAGATGTGGTCAATGCCTTATTGGATCAAATGGATTCACTCGGTGTGGAAGTCCGTCTGGAAAACCGTGTGCAAAAACTTTTGATGGATGATGAAAAAATTCTCGGCGTGCGATTGGAAAACGGCGAAGACGTGCGCGCCCGTGCAGTTGTGGTGGCAGTCGGCGGCAAAGCAGTACCCCAGACCGGCAGTACAGGTGACGGCTATCCATGGGCTGAGCGTGCCGGCCATACGGTGACGACACTTTATCCGACAGAAGTTCCTTTATTGTCCAGAGAGCCTTTTATCGTTTCGAAAGAACTGCAGGGCCTGGCGCTGCGCGATGTCAGTGTGTCTGTGCTGAATAAAAAAGGCAAAACACTCGTGACGCATCAAATGGACATGCTCTTCACTCATTTCGGCCTAAGCGGTCCGGCAATTCTCCGCTGCAGTCAATATGTCGTCAAGGAACAGATGAAAAATGGCAGACAGCCTGTTCTTCTGCAAATCGACTCTGTACCGGATCAGCATGAAGAGCAGCTTGTCCAGTCTATAGCCAAACTTGTAAAAGAAGAATCTAAAAAACAAGTGAAGACTTCATTAAAAGGACTCGTCCCTGAACGCTGGCTATTATTTTTACTTACTAAATCTGAAATTGGCGAAACGGAAATCGGAGCAGATATTTCTCGCGAAGCGATTCGAGGACTTGCCCGCCTGTTGAAAAACTTCCCTGTTCACATCACAGGCACACAGCCTATTGAAAAAGCATTCGTTACGGGCGGCGGTGTGTCCGTGAAAGAAATCGAGCCGAAAACAATGGCATCACGAAAAAAAACCGGTCTCTTCTTTTGCGGAGAGATTTTGGATATCCACGGCTACACAGGCGGCTACAATATAACAGCCGCACTCGTTACCGGCAGATTAGCCGGGATGAATGCCGGGAAGGCAGAATGAAATTTCGGGACCTATGATCACTTGAATGTGAGTTATGAGCGGCAACAGGGCTGCTATGATCACACAGCCGGCACCAATGATCTCCTGCCGGGACGATATGAGCGGCTGGACACAGAGTATGAGCGCCTGCCCGCAATTCATGATCATCTGCCCGCCATCCGCACAATAAAATAAGCCGTCCGGAGATTTCACATCTCCGGACGGCTATTATTTTATTTATCCAGCGACAATATTGACCAAACGTCCAGGAATCGCAATAATTTTCTTCAATTCCTTGCCGTCCATCCACTGCTTGACATCTTCATTTTCCAACGCAGCTTGTTCCAGCTCTTCCTTCGTGCTGTCTTTCGCTATCGTAATCTTCGCACGGATTTTACCGTTGATCTGAACTGCCACTTCAACTGTGTCATCCGTTAATTTCGTCTCATCATATGTTGGCCACTGTGCATAGACAGCAGTTTCTGTATGGCCAAGCTTCGCCCACAGTTCTTCTGATAAGTGGGGCGTGATTGGTGAAATCAGCAAAATAAATCCTTCGATATAGGATTTCGGCAATTTATCTGCTTTATAGCATTCATTGATGAAGACCATCATCTGAGAGATCGCTGTATTATTGCGCATCGATTCGAAGTCTTCCGTTACCTTCTTGACAGTCTGGTTATACACTTTTTCAAGCGGTCCACCAGTGTCATCTGTTAATTTGTCTGTCATCGTACCGTCTTCGTTAACCAATAAACGCCAGATGCGGTCCAGGAATCGGCGGGATCCGTCCAGACCATTTGTCGACCATTCTTTCGAAGCGTCAAGCGGCCCCATAAACATCTCATATAGGCGCAATGTATCTGCACCATGTGAATGAACGATATCATCCGGATTGATGACATTACCGAGGGACTTCGACATTTTCACATGTCCTTCCCCTAAGATCATTCCCTGGTTGAATAGTTTCTGGAACGGCTCTTTCGTCTGGACCACGCCGATATCATACAATACCTTATGCCAGAAACGTGCATATAATAAATGCAGCACCGCGTGCTCTGCTCCGCCTACATAGATATCGACCGGCAGCCAGCGTTTTGCCAGTTCCGGATCTACCAATGCTTCCTCATTATGAGGATCGATGTAGCGTAAGTAATACCAGCAGCTTCCTGCCCATTGCGGCATCGTATTCGTTTCGCGGCGGCCCTTCATTCCTGTTTTCGGGTCTACTACATTGATCCATTCCGTAATATTCGCAAGCGGTGATTCACCTGTTCCGCTCGGCTTAATATTATCCGTCACCGGCAGCATTAGCGGCAAATCAGATTCCTCTACCGTTGTCATTGTACCGTCTTCCCAATGAATGATTGGAATCGGCTCGCCCCAATAACGCTGGCGGGAGAACAGCCAGTCGCGCAGACGATACGTAATTTTACGTTCTCCGGTGCCCTGTTCTTCAAACCATTCAATTGATTGCTTGATTGCTTCTTCTTTATCCAGCCCGTTCAGGAATTCAGAATTCACATGCTCCCCTTCACCTGCATAAGCTTCCTCTTCAATATTGCCGCCTGAAACGACTTCAATAATTGGCAAGTCAAATGTTTTTGCAAATTCATAATCACGCTCGTCATGCGCAGGAACCGCCATGATTGCCCCAGTACCGTAAGATGCCAATACATAATCTGCAATCCAAATCGGCATTTTCACACCGCTTGCCGGGTTCACCGCATATGCCCCGGTAAATACGCCGGTTTTATTTTTTGCCAAGTCCGTACGTTCCAAATCACTCTTCGATTTCACTTGGTCTATATACTGTTCGACAGCTTCGCGCTGGTCGTCAGTCGTAATCTTCTGTACTAATTTATGCTCTGGCGCCAAAACTGCATACGTCGCGCCGAAAATGGTATCCGGACGTGTCGTGAACGCTTCAAATGAAAGATCAGTATCAGCAATCTCAAATTTGAGCTGTGCACCTTCCGAACGGCCGATCCAGTTGCGCTGCATGTCTTTTAAGCTTTCAGGCCAGTCCAGCTCATCTAAATCTTCGAGTAAACGATCAGCATATTCCGTAATACGCAATACCCACTGACGCATCGGGCGGCGTTCGACAGGATGATTCCCGCGTTCAGACAAACCATCAATTACTTCTTCATTTGCCAGAACCGTCCCTAACGCAGGACACCAGTTGACCGGCACTTCATCCACATACGCAAGTCCCTTATTATACAGCTGAATAAAAATCCACTGAGTCCACTTATAATAGCTTGGATCAGTCGTGTTGATTTCACGGTCCCAATCATAAGAAAAACCTAATTCCTGCATTTGACGCTTGAAAGTTGCAATGTTTTTCGCTGTAAATTCAGCCGGATCATTTCCTGTGTCGATTGCATACTGCTCTGCTGGAAGACCAAAGGCATCCCAGCCCATTGGATGCAGCACGTTATAGCCTTGCTTGCGTTTGAATGCACTTAGAATATCCGTTGCAATATAGCCCAGCGGATGACCCACGTGAAGACCCGCTCCAGACGGATACGGAAACATGTCCAATGCATAAAACTTCGGTTTTGACGGATCATCCGTCATTTTATACGTCTTATTTTCGTTCCAATACTTCTGCCACTTTTCTTCAATCTGTGCATGATTATAGCTCATCTGAAAATTCCTCCAATTCAAATAAAAAAGCCTCCGCCCCTGTCATAAGGGACGAAAGCCATATAGATTCCCGCGGTACCACCCAAATTGACGGTTGAATCCGTCCAACTTGAATCCTTAACGCGGAATACGGTATCAGTTACATCAATTCACCAATACAGGCTCCCAGGCGAGTTCGTTCTTCGTTTATACAGACTTGCACTGACCGTCTGCTCCCTGAAAATAAACGATAGAAGTACTATTCCTGATCCAAACCTTCATTATTTTCTTCAGTTTACCCGAAACATCGTTTGAATACAAGCCTTCCCTGTCGCTTTCTGACGTATACATGCGGATTGTTAAGATTGTCATATGATGCAGATGCTGATTCCATGGTACAATGTTTTTGGTAAAGGAGCTGGAAACAATGAACACATCAACATTTCCGTTCCCTAGTGAAGGGAAACGGTACCATACATGGTCACGTCATTTAAAAGATACATTCGGATGCAAAATTGCGAAAGTCGCGTTGGACGCCGGTTTTGACTGTCCAAACCGTGACGGTACGGTGGCGCATGGCGGCTGCACATTTTGCAGCGTCGCAGGTTCCGGCGATTTTGCTGGAGACCGCGTCGATCCAATCAGCGTACAATTTGCGGAAATCAAGGAACGTTCGCAGCGCAAATGGAAAGACGCGAAGTACATGGCATATTTCCAGGCCTACACTAATACACATGCCCCCCTTCCTGTACTGAAGGAAAAGTTCGAAGCGGCCCTGGCACAGGAAGGCGTCGTTGCACTTTCCATAGCAACCCGTCCGGACTGTCTTCCCGACGACGTTGTCGAATATTTGGCTGAGCTGAATGAACGTACTTATTTATGGGTGGAACTTGGATTGCAGACTGTCCATGAATCTACGGGCAAATTAATTAACCGCGCACATGACTTTGCCTGCTATCAAGAGGGTGTTGATAAGCTGCGAAAGCACGGTATCCGTATATGCAGCCATATCATCAACGGCCTGCCGGGCGAAACGGAAGAAATGATGATGGAAACCGCACAGGCTGTTGCAAAGCTGGACGTGCAGGGAATTAAAATTCATTTGCTTCATTTACTAAAAGGCACGCCAATGGTGAAACAGTATGAAAAAGGCAAGCTGGAATTCTTGACGAAAGAGGCATATATCAATTTGGTCGTTGATCAACTGGAGATCATGCCTCCTGAGATGATTGTGCATCGGATTACCGGAGACGGACCTATCGATATGTTGATCGGACCGATGTGGAGTGTAACGAAGTGGGAAGTTTTGAACGGTATTGATGCGGAGCTGGAAAGACGGAACAGCTGGCAGGGTAAACATTATCTTCAAGAGGTGACAATCGATTGACAGACATTATTTTGCACCGTGTCCTGCCTATTTCAAAGCGGCTCATATCTGAACGGGTGCAGTCAGGAGAAACGGTAGTCGATGCGACTGCGGGTAATGGAAACGATACATTATTTTTGGCCGAACTGGTAGGAGAAAACGGCCATGTGATCGCTTTTGATATTCAACAGAAGGCGCTTGATGCAACAAAGCAGCATCTTGGCGAGTTGGCAGGTCGCACCCGGCTGATTCTGGACAGTCATGCAATTGTCCGGGAATATGTGGATGGAGAAATTGGCGGAGCGATGTTCAATTTGGGATATTTGCCATACAGTGAAGACGAGAGCATCATTACCACTCCTTCTTCCACTATTGCTGCGCTCGATGCTCTGCTTGGCTTGCTGAAAAAATCCGGTATCATTACAATCACCGTGTATGACGGTCATGATGGCGGCAGTGAAGAGCGTGATGCGCTGCTTGCATATATCCGGACGCTGCATCAGGGAGATGTACATGCAATCCGCTATGAATTGCTGAATCAGCGCAGAAACCCTCCGTTTTTGATTGCTATGGAGAAAATGAGGGATTTTACGGAAGTGCGTAAAGTGGCTGATGAATAAATGAAAGCCCGTGAAACTGCTTAATTCAGCAATCACGGGCTTTTTGAGATTATTATGTCTGTCTGATATCTGAAATAGTTTTTGCTTCTAAGAAATTTGTTTCTTTCGTAAAGCGCAGTAATTGTCCGGCCGTTTCCTCAGCCGTACTTAGCTGACCCTGTTCTTTATAATTAACGAATTTCTCAAGATGTGGAAATTGTTCAGCTGATGAGGAACGGATAGTTTCCTGCATCCCCGTGTCAATAATCCCCGGAGCGATAGAGACAATACCCACTGGATTGGCGGCTTGTCTCTGTTCAAGAGCCACAACTGCGGAAAAGTGATCCAGCCCCGCTTTTGTTGCACAATAGATGCTCCAACCCTCATATGCAGATCTTCCGGCACCCGAAGAGATATTCAACACTTTCTTTGTCCCCGTAAACTCTTCCAGAGAAGCAATAAAAGTGTTGATTAATTGAATCGGTGCCGTCAAGTTCACTTGTACAGCCCGTTCGACTTCTTCAGCGGGCAACGCGCCGGTTAAGCTGATCGGATCGATGACTCCTGCGTTATTGATAAGAGTAAACGAATCCGCTTTGTCCAGATGACGCGTCACAATTGATTTCAGCAGTGCGGACGCTTTCTCTGTATCCGTTACATCAACCTCTTTTAGATGTTCAAGCTGATCCGGATTTGAGCGGGCCAAGCCATATACTGCTGCGCCATCGTCACCGAATTGCTTGTACAGTTCCTTGCCGATCCCTTTCGAAGCCCCTGTAATAATCACTATATCCATTTCGAATCACTCCCCTATCATAACAAGCTGCTCATTGCTGCTATGTATTCATCCGCTGTTTTGTCCGGCAGCTCAAAAAAAAGAATCCAGCAATAGATCAAAATAGCGACCACGATAATAATCAGCAGTATCCTCTGACGTCTGTTCAAAAAGTCACGTCCCTTACTAATTCTATACTGTTATAACTATAGCATAACAGGTCTGCAGCATTATGAGGACAAGCAAAAAAACCTGCATGTAAGATGGAATGAATGCAGGCTGGAAGTTTAAACTAGATTTGAGAAGCAAACTTATACGCCCCGCCATTTTTGATTCGAAGCAAATCTGCTAGTGTTTTAATGCCCTGCCGTTCAAGTTTCTTTAACAGCTCCGTAAATACATGTGCAGTAGTCAAAGCGTCCCCCAACGCACGATGCCGCTCAAAAACTTCTGTTCCAAACATTTTCGCGTAGTCTTCAAGATCCTGCTGCTCGCCCGAAGGATCTAAATAGCGTATCAAGTGCATCGTATCAAAAGAAGTCGGCATTTGGAATGTATATTTCTGCCTTCCTAATTCTTTCTTAATGACCATTTCATCAAAATTGACATGATGCCCCACCCAGCCGCCGCTTTTGTTTTTTTCAATAAACGCAAAATACTCTTCTATTGCGGTCAGCGGCATAGGCGCCTCGTCTACTTGTTCCTGCTTTATATTAGTTAATTTTTGGATTAAAGGCGGAATCTCTCTTGAGGGATTTACAAATGTCTGAAATACCCGGTCTGTGACTTGAAACCCTTCCACTTGCACCGCACCGATCTCAATCATACGGTCACTCGCTCCAATGGCGAAGCCTGTTGTTTCCGTATCAAATACAGTAAAACTCATATCTTGCAGCGGGGTATTCAGCTGAAGTGATTGCTGCAGCTCGTAGGTTAATTTTTTCTTCTTCCAAAACATGGTTTTGCTCCCTTTCTCTTTATATAGTACATTACGCACAAGGTGCACAAGGATTTTCATTCAAATTATATGAACTCGATATTTATAATTTAGACAGCAAATGAGATTGCAGCGCTCTGACTGTCTCTAATGTCGACCGCAGTTCATTTAATTCCCAGCGCCGAAGTTTCCGCAAATCGATTTCTGTTGAAATCTTTTCGTTACGCAAATGCTTTTCCCATGACATTGAAATACGTATACTCAAAGATATTTCGTAAGCATGCCGTATTTCTTCTGCAAAGTCTTTTGTGAATTTCTTTTTTTTCTGCAGCGCAGAGATGATCTCTAATGGAGTCGCATTAATTATTCCATTGCTCACACCCAAAATTTGCAGGCAATGATGCAGTGGGAATAGAGCATGCTTCTTTATATCAATGACGTCTGCTTTACTGCGACCACGGAAAATGGTCAAGAAATTCTGCTGCAGCTGCGGTATCGGCTTTTCTCTCTCTTGCTGAGCCATATAATAAATAAATGTTGAAGACTTTCTCAATTGAGTATTCACCATCTGCACAAACCGGTCATTTACTGACGGATCTCCGTAAAGGAACCGGAACGACAAAAAGTTATAGCCGAGCAATATCTGTTCAGGTGTCGACTGCAAAGCCCACTGACGAAGGCGCTGCTGCCATTCTCCCATCGTGCCGCGCCACTGTGATTCACTGGCCATCATGAACCCTTTACATCTAGTATACCCGGCTTGCTCCAAATGAACGACAATTTCATTGCCTAGAAGCTCAAAATACTTTTCAACCAGTTGTGATTTATTTTCCGCTGCGTCTTCATAAACAAGAAAGTGATCCTGATCTGTAAGCATAAATTGTTCACCGCGAGCACCGCTTCCCATTTGATACCAGGCAAACGGTACCGGAGGCGTGCCGGCTCCTTTACTTTCCAGCGATTCTAACGCGAGAAGAACACAGTGCTTCGCCAGACGATCATAAAATTTCGTGATGATTTCCAAAGTGTGAATAGTAGAGATTTCATCTTGAATCAAATTGGAAAGCACATCATAAATTGCTGCTTTGACGACAGGAAGGTTTTCGAACGATGATTCTTCAATCGTCTTTAAGATATTCATTGAATTTCGGTCACGTTTTGTAATAAGTGTGGCAAACGTGACGATCCCGATAGGTTTGCCTGCTTTGATGACCGGCAGATGTTTAATCCCGTGTTTGTAGAACTTGGAAAGTGCCTCATAATAGTAATCTGTCAATCTTACGGTATGCGGATTTTTTGTCATGACGTCTTTTGCCAATAAACCTATTGATGAGCCTCTTCCCGCTATAACCCGTTCCACAAGGTCTTTTTCTGTGACAATGCCGTTCAATTTACCTGCCTGGTCGGTGACAATAATGGAACTGATCGAATGCTTGATCATCAGCTCTGCAATTTCTTGAACTTCTGCTTCTGCATGAATTGTCACCACCGGGCTGCTCATAAAATCCTGCACACGGCGCACATATGGTTCACTTTCTCCGTATTCATCTGCCAGACGGACCTGCTCACCTAAAGATGTATACACGTTTGCGAGACGCATTGACATTTTGCGTAAAACATAATCGCGTACATTCTGGTCGTCCATTCTCTTCTTGATTACTTCATACGGCACCTGAAGGCAGATTGAGTTTTTCGCCACTTCCATATCAATATGATGCTTATCGAGAGGTCGTGCCATTTCGCCCAGGTAATAGGCAAAATTAGAGAATCCAATGATTTCGTTCTCCTGGACTATTTCCAGCATGACAGAGCTTCCATCCTGTCCTTCAATCTGCACTTCTGCAGAACCTTGAAGGATAATTAGCAGACCCTCCTGCGGTGTTTTGAAGTAATTGGACTTCTCAGCACGTTCATACAATTTTAACCTGCAGTCTATCAGCAGCCGGTCGAACTCCTCTTCGTCAGTATCCGCAAATAAAGGATTGTTATGGATCCTTTCATACAATGCACGATCTTTAATTGTCTGCAGCACATCAAAACCCCCTTTTGATCACATACACTTTATTTTACTAGTCGGCTGACAGATTCAGTACATAAAAAAGCTCCTCCCTCTGTGTGACAATCAGAAGGGGGAGCATTTCATGATGATACGACTGTTAATTAATTATCAAGCTCTTTGTATCCAGTTTCAGCTTTGAAACGCACTTCTGCATACGAAATTTCGAGCTCTTCGTGCTTCTTCGCGCTTAGAACTGTTCCAAGCCATGCTCCGAGGAACCCTGCAGGAACAGAGAAAATCGTAGGAAGCGAATACGGGAAAATCGGATTCCCTGTAAACAAGGCAGCTCCTGGAACCGGATTCCATACGCTCGGACTCATTGCTACAAGCACAAGTGCCACAATTAGCCCTGATAGCATCGATACCAACGCGCCTGTTGTATTGAATTTTTTCCAATAGATCGTCAATAGTATAGTTGGCACGTTTGCAGAGGCTGCAACACAGAATGCTAAAGACACTAGGAATGCTACGTTTAATTTTTCAGCGCCTAAGGCAAGAATAATAGAGAACACGCCAATTGCAATAGAAGCCCAGCGTGCAGCGTTAACCTGCTGTTTCTCAGTTACATTACCATTTTTGATAACTTGACCGTAAAGGTCGTGAGCAATTGCAGAAGCTCCAGATAGTACAAGTCCTGCTACGACAGCAAGGATTGTTGCGAATGCAACCGCTGCTACGAAGGATTCAAGTGCATTTCCACCGAGTACTCCTGCTAGCATTGGCGCAGCCATGTTTCCGGCAGCATTTTCCGCAATAATTGCATCTGCTCCAACAAATTTTGCAGCTCCAAAACCAAGGAAGATTGTTAGTACATAGAAAAGACCGATAATCCAAACAGAATAAATTACAGAAGAACGCGCCGTTTTTGCATCTTTCACTGTAAAGAAGCGCATTAAGATATGTGGAAGACCCGCAGTACCCAAAACAAGTGCCAGTAATACGGATATCAGGCCGATGGTATCTTTATACACGACCCCTGAATGAAGGAAAGCTTCTCCATGAGGAGTTGCTGTTCTCATTGCATCGAACATACCAATGAAATTAAAGTTGAACTTCATGAGCACCAAGAATGAGATAATGATTGTACCCGCCATTAAAAGCATAGCCTTAACAATCTGCACCCAACTCGTTGCAGTCATCCCGCCAAATAAAACATAAATCAACATCATCGTTCCTACGATTAAAACTGACATGTTATATGGTATACCAAATAGTAATTTAATTAGCGCGCCTGCACCTACCAGCTGGGCAAGCATATAGAACATAACTATTGTAATAGTGTTTAATGCAGCCGCTCCGCGAACTTTCTTCGCACCAAATCGCGCACCAATCATATCAGCCATTGTAAACTTACCTAAGTTTCGAAGCGGTTCTGCGATTAGGAACAATACCACTAAGTAAGCTGTCAGCCAACCAATACTATAATAGAAGCCATCGAAACCATTTAGTGAAATCGCACCGGCGATACCCAAGAATGAAGCTGCTGATAAATAGTCACCCGCGATGGCCAAACCATTTTGCCAGCCGGTCAATGATCCGCCAGCTGTGTAAAAGTCGCTCGCAGTAGTTGTTTGCTTAGCAGCCCACCATGTAATATAAAGTGTCAGCGCAATAACTGAGAAGAATATAAGTATTGAAATAAAATCCATCTGCATTTGCAGGACCCCCCTTTTTTAAGACATTTATTTTAGAACATTTTTTTCTATAATCTTGTCTACATCATTATCAAAATGCTTTGCTTTATTCATATAGATAGAGGTAAATACCCAAACCATAATAAACATGGAAAATGCATAGACCCAGGTCCATGTCATATAGCCGATCGCCCGAGTTTCAAGAATCTTCGTATATCCTGTTAAAAGTGGAAGTATAAAGTACGCTGCGAAGAAAAAGATTACGTAAGGTCTTGAAAATGTCTGTTTGCGTTTGACTAAGGCTTTAAAGTCCTCTGTTGCAACGATTTTCTCATAGTCTAATGTGGATTTCCCACGAGTCGTTTGATTGCTCATTTGTTAATCCCCTTTCTATTTTATATACTTACTGAAAAAGTTGCCAAATCCCTCCACTTTCTCTGAAAACGCTTTCATCATAAAGCCAACTAGACAATATGTACCAGCGAAACAGTATTTTTATTTGTTATAGTACACATGTAAACAATACCAAATATTTACTTGATTTGCAATACCTTTTTTTGAAGATTTGTAAAATTTGATATACTAAGGTAAAGCAAGATTGGTATAGACATTAATCTAACAAAAGCCCGTGAAAGTTACAAGGACAATTTTAATTTTTCTTATTTTTAATTTTAAAAATGTAATAAAAACTCTATTTGAATTTCCATTTTTTGAACGAAAATAAATTGATACTGTTAAAGCACAGCAAAAAGATGTAGTATATTGTATATCGTTAGCATTTAGAAAATGCTCATTTAATGTACTTATTATAGAGAAAGATGGTGTGAGAAATTGCCTATACCTACTAATCACGCACAGCCGGTCCGTAAAACAGCCAAGGAAAACGCCTTCGGTCAACTGCAGAAATGGATTATTGACGGCACGCTTCAACCTGGCGAGAAATTAAATGATGTGGAACTTGCCGAAGCACTTGGCGTCAGCCGGACACCAATACGTGAATCCCTTCAGCTGTTGGAAGTGCAGGGTTTTGTCCAGATGTTCCCCGGCAAAGCTACTCAAGTAACAGAGGTCCAGCGGGAATCTATCTCTGAACTTCTGCCTCCGCTTGCCGCACTGCAGGCGCTGTCTGCGGAACTCGCCATACCCAATTTAACAGACAGTGTCATTAAAAAATTACGCGATACAAATAAACGATTTGCCTTGGCAGTTGAGAAAGAAGATTATTTTCAGGCGTTGAAGATAGATGAAAAATTCCACCAGATTATTGTCGATACTGCAGCCAACACTTATATATCTTCCATGCTTGTGTCTCTGCAGGCTCATGTCCGCAGATTATTTTTTCATAATTCCATTATACTCACTTCCCAATCCATTTCGGAACACGAACAAATTATTGATTTAATGAGTGAGCGTGATGGAGAGCGAGTAACTAAAGTTATGAGGGAAAATTGGCTGCGTGCAATCGAGGAATTTCATTCAGTCGAGAAATTCAATTCCTAAAAAGAGGATCCGGCGTCAAGCCCGGATCCTCTTTTTATGACTGTTTTTATTGGACAGAACAACTGACAGCCCAAAGACAGCAGTTACAATCAGCACAGGTACCAGCCAGCCGATACCTTCTGCATAATATGGAATATAATCAGTGTACATTTTGTTTATCCAAGAAATCCATGCAGGCAGCTGATGATCGACCAATTTATAAAATTTCACGAGCGCTTCCACTGAACTGATCAAGAAGGCAGCAGCTGTTGCCGTTTGGTATACAAGCTTTGACTGATGAAACAACGGACCGGTGAAAGTCAATATAATCAGCACCATAGCGAGCGGATACAGCAAAACGAGTACCGGAAGTGAGAAATTGATAATATTTGCCAGGCCAAAGTTAGCGACTGTCAGACAAAACGTAGAAAATATCACGACAAACCACTTATAGCTGATTATGGGAATGATTGAATGAAAATATTCACCGCAAGCCGTCAACAGTCCTATAGCTGTCGTGAGGCATGCCAGCATAATGACAATTCCCAGCAGCACAAAACCGATAGAACCGAAGTAATACGAAGCCGTCTCACTTAATACCGCTCCCCCCGAGTTTACGTAGCCAATTGAATCAACTGAGGCTGCTCCGAGATAAGCGATCCCGAGGTAGATAATTGCGAGAAACCCTGCCGCCACAAATCCTGTTTTAGCAGTCGAAGTCAGTATTTGTTTTTTATCTGTGATTCCCATTGCCTGTACAGCTTTGATGACAATTATACCGAATACTAGTGATGCTAACGCATCCATCGTATTATAACCTTCCAGGAAACCTGTAAAGAAGGCGCCTTCAGTATATGGAATTTGCGCCGGCTGAACTATGCCCATCGGTTTGAATACTGTCATAGCGATGAGTCCGATTAACAGGATAATGATCAGCGGAGACAGCAGCTTGCCGACACGGTCCACAATTTTTGCCGGATTTAAAGAAAGCCACATGCTGATTCCAAAAAACAGCAGGGTAAATAAAAACCGGGCAAGAGCGACTGGGAAATCATTCAGAAATGGCGCAATCCCAATGTCAAATGCCACTGCCCCTGTTCTGGGCGCCGCAAAAAACGGGCCGATGGTTAAATAAAGGACAGAGGTAAAAATCAGCGCGTACAGAGGGTGAATCCGGCTCGCCAGTTCTTGAAGATCTCTGCTGCCGGAATATCCGATCGCAAGGATTCCGAGGAACGGCAGTCCGACGCCAGTGAATAAAAACCCGAGCATTGCTTTCCATGTATTTGTTCCCGCGAGCTGACCAAGCTCTGCCGGGAATATCAGGTTACCCGCCCCG
Source organism: Sporosarcina sp. NCCP-2331 (assembly GCF_023707945.1). Classification (NCBI taxonomy): domain Bacteria; kingdom Bacillati; phylum Bacillota; class Bacilli; order Caryophanales; family Caryophanaceae; genus Sporosarcina; species Sporosarcina sp. NCCP-2331. Next base: position 68,577 of record NZ_BRCD01000005.1, on the reverse strand, counting down.
AAAAATAATGCGAACAGCATGACCCCGATTACGAGGCTGGACGAGAATGATAATTTTTTCTCCATTTGCTAAAAATCCTCCTGTAGACAACAGTAAATTCGTGTATGCAATATATTACATTTCCCCATCTTACGCTTTGTAAATCGGAAAATCAACTGCCTGCCGAATCATTTAATTTTTGGCTTTATTGCTAACTTACTGATTACTTTTCCGGAAATATTACTGTTGTTTTTTCGGGTATGCACAAATTCAATTCTTGACAAGTTGTTATGACCGTATTGCGAAAACATGCTGCTGTTTGACATGGTGTGAGTTTGCGGTTTAAACCCGCTTCGGCGCTGGGGGATTGCCTTACGCTGTGAGTCTACTGGCGAAAAGGCGTACATCACTGCCCTAATTTCTGAAAAAACGTAGAAATACGGCAAAGCGAACCCTGCGCTGTTCGCTTTGCTCATGATATAAACTGTCAAGCACATATTTTGGTGAGGTGCTATTTGTTCAACGAGAAAAAGTAAAAACCGGCTGCACGTATGCCGCCGGTTCGAATCATTTATTTTATAACAAACTTCGTCTTGCTGTACCCTTCTTTCATTTTAGTTACTTGAAGAGTGGCGGGAATCGCTTCTTTCATTTCATCAATATGCGAAATGATCCCAATCATTCGTCCTGACTGCTGCAGCGCGATCAATGTGTCGATGGCTTTTTGAATCGCTTCCTCGTCTAAAGCGCCGAACCCTTCATCAATAAACATTGTCTCTATGCGGACAGCCCCCTGAAAGCTCTGAATGACGTCCGCCATGCCTAGCGCGAGACAAAGAGAAGCATTGAATTTTTCTCCGCCGGAAAGTGTCTTCACATCACGCGTCTGACCGGTATAAGCATCATGCACATCAATGCCGAGACCGCTCTGCTTGCCTCTTGTTTCCTGACGGTCGCTCCTGATCAGCTCATACTGGCCATTCGATACATCGCGCAGCCGGATATTAGCCGCCTGAATAATCCGCTCTAAATATTCAATTTGTATATATCTTTCAAAAGAAATTTTCAAACGGTTTTGGCCACGGACAATATCGTATAAATTTGTGATCTTGCCATGATTTTTTTCCAATTCTGCCTCTCGTTTTTTGCTCGTTTCCAGATCGACATGCAGTTCCTCTGCAGATTTTTTCCAGCCTTCAAACTGATTGAACAGCGCAAATGCCTGTTCATATTGATTTTTCAGCAACTCCACATGCTGCTTCAGCGTATGCAGATCGATTGGTCGTTTATCTTTCACAGACTCTTTCAATTCATCTAAAGCAGCCTTCAGTGTATGCAGGGTCTGTGTATACGTCTGCAGACGCTGGTAAATATTCTGCCGCTCTTGTATTGGCAGCTTCACCCGAAGATAGCTCTCCTGAGAATCAAAGCCCTCTTCCATGAGACGTTTTTCAAATCCGGCTCGGCTCACCTGAAACTTTATTTTCATTTCTGATGCCGCCTGTTTTTCCATTTGCTCGCGGGAGTCCATTTTCGTTTGTAATGTATGCACATCCTGAAGCTTCTGCTGAATAGCATTCCAGGCATTCTCAAGCGCTGTGCTGACTGCTTCTTTTGTTTGAATCTTCTGCTGCAATGCCGGCAGTTCCTGAATTTCTTCAGGTATTTTTGAAATCGAGTGGTTGTATACGGCCAGTTTAGTTTTCCATTCACTTTTCGTTTCAGTATAGAGCAGTTCTAATTTTTTCATCGCAGCAATCAATTCGTTAATCGCAGTTTCTTCTTTTTCACTTGCTTCTTTCTTCTTCTTTACGGTTTCTCTGTTTTTTCGCAGTTGCCCGACTTTCATTTCAAGAGCCGCTGCATCCGCTTTATAATCGCGGCCCATTACAATTTGCTGCTCTTTCAGCTCATGATCCAAGGCCTCCAGCTGATTCAGAACTTGCTGCAGTTCTGCATGCTTCGAATGAAATTGCTGTTCTTTCGCAAGCCGCATTTGTTTCGCCTGATCCAGCTGCTGCTTTGTTACATGCTCATTTTCTCCGCCGGCAGCTTTATTCGGGTGATGGCTGCTGCCGCATACCGGACAGTCCTCCCCTTCTTGTAGTGAAGCTGCAAGCAACATCGCCTGACTGCCGATCCACTGACTTTCAAGCGCTTGGTAATCTGCTGCAAAATGTTCATTTTCCGCTTTAGCTTCAGTGAATTGCTGCTCTATTTCCTTGACCTTATGACTTTGCTGTTCAAAGATTTGCAGTTGCTTTGCATAGGCTTTCACTGTTGCCAATTCATCTACATACGATTCATAATCTTCCAGCCCGGCTTCCAGCTGTTTAATTTCTTTTTTCTGCAACTCTAATGAAGCCGTGCGCTGTTCAAGCTTTTGCTGCTCCTGATTTATTTGTAAAGATGCTTGATTAGCTTTTTTCTCTAGCTGTTCCAGATAACGGCGCTCATTGGCAAGGCCCGAAACCGCAGGCAGCAAACGGTTCAAGTCAGACAGCTCTTCCTTCAAAGCATTTCGTTCGCCTTCACGCGCTTGCTCTGTATCGTATGATTCTTTGGCAGCAGCCAGTTGCCGGTTGGCATCTGCGAGAAGTGCAGCCGCTTCTTCATAACTCTTATTTTTCTTGAATAACTCAGTTTCATTCGATTTTACTTGCAGCTCTAAATCCTCCAGGCGGGCCGCCCGTTCGGCTGCAAGCCAGCGTCTCTCAAGCTCTGCCATGGTTTCTTTCTGCGCATGTAGCTGCTGTAATTCTGTTTCACGCTTTTTAAGCTTCTCAAATTGTTCATTGACAGAACTGGCCGCATGAAGTTCTTTTTGTTTTTCATCATGCTGGATGTAAAACTTTGTATACTCTTCATGTTTCGCTACAGACTGTTCCAGATAATAGGCTTGTTCTTCCTGCAATCCGGTAATCAGCTGATGGTAATTCGGATATTCTGCTTTCAGCTCTGTAAATAAAAGGGTCTGCCGCTCCGGCAGCTTGGCGGGAATCTGGTGAAGAACTGCGCCGCTCATCTGTTTTTCATGAAGATATTCCGCATTTGCCTCTTCTTTTTTCACTTTCAGCCGATCGGCAAGCTTCTGATAGGGCTCAGTCTTGAAAATTTTCCGCATGATGGCTTCCTTATTGGCTGTATCTGATGTAAGAAATTTTCGGAATTCACCTTGCGGAAGCATCATGATCTGACTGAATTGTGCATGCGTGAAGCCTAACAGCTCTTCTATTTTTTCATTCACTTCAGTAACTATTTGCCGGTCAGTTACCGGTATGGATTGCGTGCCGCTCTCTTCAAATAATTCACAGCAACCGAGTGTCTCTGATTTATTCCCTTTCTTGCGGTAAGGAATCTGTCGCAGAACACGATATCTTCGCTGGTGAATATCAAATGTCAATTCCACAGTCGTCTGCACATCGTCATCTGCAAACTGGCTGCGAAGCGCTCTCGTATCCGTCCGATCTTCTCCGCTTGCCTGTCCGTACAGCGCAAAGCAAATCCCGTCAAAGATCGTTGTCTTGCCTGCACCTGTCTTTCCAGAGATGACAAATAAACGATGCTCTTTCAAATCGTTGAAATCGACCGTTTCCTTATCTTTGTACGGACCGAAAGCTGTCATCGTTAACGTGATCGGCTTCATGCTTTGTCCTCCTCATTCATGACATCCCAAAGCACTTCTGCAAATAACTGTTCTGTTTCAGGATCTGCTGGTTCGCCTTGCAGTTCTTTATAAAAGGATGCAAACAGCGACCTGTCGTCTTCTCGCTTCTCTGTGTTTACAGCAAAACCAAGTCCTTCACCGGAAGCCGGCAGGAGTTTGCGCTCAACATGCATCGCATTCGGATATACTGAGCGAACTTTTTCCATCGGCTGAATAATCGGTACTGTATCAAGCAGCTTAACGAATACATAATCTTCATTCGGCGGCTGCTGCAACAAATCGTCCATCGCCCCTTCTACCGTACGCATGTCATGCAGCGGATCAAGCAGTCTCTTCTCTATCTCCACCTCTCCGTCTTCATGCAGATGGACAATTAGATAGCCTTTTTGATGATTTTCTTCAGATATAGAGTACTTTAAAGGAGATCCCGAGTAGCGGATTGTTTCAGATCCGACCCAGTGCGCTCTATGTAAGTGGCCGAGAGCAGTATAATGAAACGGCGCAAAGAGGTCGGAGGATACATATTCTGCACCCCCGATCGACAGCGGTCTTTCCGCATCGCTTGTGTTCTCTTCTTTTTCTCCGTGCGGTGTGATGAAAGCATGCCCGACAAAGACGTGCCTGGCATCTTCATCCATCGTTTCCTTTATTCTTCCGATGATTTTTTCCATCGCCTGCTGATGGCTTGAGATGGCATCGTCCTGGAATAAATGACGCACTTTGGAAGGATCCGCATAAGGAATCAGATGGAAATGAACTTCACCGAATTCATCTTGTAAAATGACAGGCGGCAGTTCTGCTGACAGCTCACCTGTAATATGCAGCCCCTGCTCTTTCATAAACGTGCTGCCGAAGTGAAGCCGGCTCGGACTATCATGATTTCCTGCAATCGCAATAACGGGAATTTGCAGATCAATGACGATTTCCTGCAGTATATCATTGAGCAAATTGACCGCTTCAGTCGGCGGAATTGCCCGGTCGTACAGGTCGCCTGCAATAATCACCGCATCCGGCTGTTCTATCTTTATTTCTTCAATTAACGCGCTTAGGATATAGCGCTGGTCTTCCGTCATATAGACACCTTGGACTAGTTTTCCAAGATGCCAGTCTGCTGTATGGAATAATTTCAAATAGATTCTCCTCTCTTGGTACAGCTTTCTAAACTTTAATGATGATTACGAAAGTTCCCGGTCTGCTTCGCGTAAAACTTCACCGATCTTGCGTTCATTGATAACGAGATCTGCCAGGTAATCCATGGAAGTCGGTTCCATATTGATTATGACAAGCTTAGCTCCATTTTCTTTTGCCAGCATTGGAAACTGGTTGGCTGGTGATACAGTCAAGGATGAACCAAGCACGATAAACAGGTCGGCCTTTTCACTTTCAAAAACGGATTGCAGAAAAGCTTCTTCCGGCAGCATTTCACCAAATAAAACGACAGACGGACGCAGTTTCCCGCCGCATTCACAATAGAATTCATCTTGTTCATAGCGTTCATTGCCATATACTTTTCCGCAGCTCTCGCAATGAACTTCGCGAAGCGTGCCGTGCAGTTCCATGACATTTTCCGATCCCGTCATTGTATGGAATCCATCAACATTTTGCGTAATGATGCCGGAAATCAATCCTTGTTCTTCCCATTTGGAAAGAATTCGATGCCCTTCATGCGGACCCGCTTCCTTGGCTGCCAGCACGCGCTGTTTATAGAACTGAAAAAATTGTTCGAATTGCTGATTGAGCGCATCAACACTAGCCACCTTCGCAGGATCTTCCATTTCCCACATACCAGTCTTGGCAGATCGAAAATCAGGCAGCCCGCTTTCAGTAGACATTCCCGCTCCTGTGTAAACGATTGTGTGCTTTGATTCCTTCAGTAAATCAGCCAGCATAGACACTCATCCTTTCATAATAGCGAAATTACGTTCTATTCTTATAGTAGCACAAAATCTTTTCAGCAAGATTGACAAAACGTTTACGAAATAAAAAACAGGCATCCAAGTTTGGATACCCGCCGCTGTTTATTTAGATGTGATTGCTTTGATAACTTGAAGATCAATTAGACCGTCGATTTCATTCGTCTTGATGTAATCTGCTTCCAGACTGATGTCTGCCATTTCCTGCAGAACGTCTTCATTCACTTCTGTTGTGACTTCAATTCTGCTGAACGCAGCTTCGAGTTCTTCTTTCCCCAGCTCTTTGCCTGTCAATCCCTTAATATGCTTGACAACTAGAGCCTGTGCTTCTTCCGGCTCATCACGCACGAATTGTACTGCTCTTGCATGCGCTGTTAAATAGGCTTTCACTAACTCATCATGCTGCAGGAATTGATCACTTGTCGCAACTACTGTATTTGTGGATTCCTTGCCCCATGCAAAGTCTTCCCAGTCCAGCAGTAGTTTACCGTCTGCCTGATTCTGCAGAATATAGCCCCATGGTTCTTGTGTCGCTGCTGCGTCCACTGATTTCTGAATGAACAGTGTCGCTGTATCTGCCGGCGCCGCTGCGAAGAAGTCTACCGTACCGCCGTTCGCTTTTGCCTTCAGGTTCACATCTTTCAACGCTTTACGCAACATTACGTCTTGCGTGCTTCCGATAACGGGAATTGCTACTTGTTTACCGTCTAAGTCCGCCAGCTCATTAATACCGCTGTGGCCCGCTGATACCAATACCGCACCGCCATTTACTGCACCGGAAACGATATGGTATTTCGGATCCTTAACAAAGTAGTTGATCACCGGACCCGGCCCGACCGTTCCGATATCGATTGAATTCGTAGCCATCGCTTCCATGAATAACCCGCCGTTGCTGACTGTCTTCGTGGAAATCTTGACATCCTCTCCAAATTCTTCAGCGAAGTAGTTATTTTCCAGCCCGATAATGGTTGCAATATGCGTTAGATTTGGGAAATAACCGATCTTCACTTCATTTTTATCTGATTCAGCTGCATCTTTCTTGCCGCAGCCTGATAAAATCCCCACGATTGCCAGCACTGATAATAATACACCCGTTACTTTTCTGTTCATCTTCTTCTCCCCTTTTCATCATGAGCGCGTTATGCCCTAATTCCCCATTTACGTTCCACATTCCGTTCCAGCCGCAGGAATAAAACATTATCCATAATCGTTCCGATCACACCGATAATGATCATTACCGAAATGACTAAATCCATCTGGCCGAGCGCACGGCCTGCTTCCAAAAGCTGCCCGAGTCCAACTCCGGCACCGAGCAATTCCCCCGCCATGAGAGCCCGCCACGAGAAAGCCCAGGCAATGCGCAGACCAGAAATCAGCTGCGGAACAGATGCAGGAAGAATCACAGTCCGCAAAAAGTGAAACCCTCCTGAACCAAGAGATTTAGCAACTTGCTGATACAGCAGCGGTACATTTTTGAATCCGCTTGTCGCGTTGACGATCATCGTCCAGGTTGCACCCAATGTCACAATGAATAAAATAGCAAAATCGTTCAGGCCAAACCAAATGATTGCCAGTGGAAACCAGACAATACTAGGAATCGACTGCAATGCTGTTACGAGAAAACCGAGTGTATCTTCCACCAGTTTATAGCGCCAAATTAAATAACCAAGTATAAGGCCGAGTATCGATGCAATGGTAAATCCGATAAGCAGCCGGGTAAGGCTTGCGCCGATTGCGATCAAAATTTGACCGGAGATGAGACCCGATACTAATGTCGTCATCACTTGTGTGAAGCTCGGAAACATGAAATCGGGCAATTCCGACAGTCTAGATGTGATTTCCCATATCGCCACTAGTATCCCGAGAAACACTATTCGTCTTAAAGCTGTAGTCATCACCCATCTCCTCCTTCAGCACCTTCTCTATTTCATCCTGCAGCTCTGCCAGAATCTGTTTCTCCAGCTGCAGCGTCACATCGCTTGGCATCACACCGTCTTTTGAATCTTTTGAAGTGAAAACTGCCTTTATTTTTCCCGGGCGTGTAGCAAAGACTATAATCTTCTGCGACAGCAGCACAGCTTCCCGGATATTATGTGTGATAAAGAAAATTGTCACTTTCGTTTTTCTCCAGATATCCAGCAGTTCTTTATGCAAGACCATCCGCGTCTGTTCATCCAGCGCTGCAAAAGGTTCATCCATCAATAAAATATCCGGCTCCATCACTAACGCCCTTGCAATCGAAACCCGCTGTTTCATGCCGCCTGACAGCTGATGCGGATAGGCATTAACGTAATTCCCCAAGTGCACCATTTTCAGCATCTCGATTGCTTTCTCCTCTGCTTCCTTCTTGGGTATCTTTTTCAGCAGCAGGCCGTACGTGACATTATCCAGAACAGTAAGCCACGGAAACAACCCGGCTTCCTGAAACACGACGACACGATCTGATCCTGAACCTTTCACTTCGTTTCCATTAATTTGAATCGACCCGCTATCCGCTTTTTCCAGCCCGGCAATTAAGTAGAGCATCGTCGATTTGCCACAGCCTGAAGGCCCGACGATCGAAACAAATTGTCCTTTTTCAACTTCTAAATTGATATTGTCGAGTACCTTTACAGTCCCTTTTTCTTTATGGGGAAAGCTCTTTTCGATCCCATTAATTGATAAGTACATGCCAACTCCCCCAGTCCTCGTTTTGTGCTTTCTTAATTCCTACTAATTCTATTTGTTTAACATATGTATATAATCTACCATTCATATAGGTTTTGTCAACACTATTTTTAATATTCTTTTTTATTGGCTCCTCACCGAAACATGTGCTTGACAGTCTATTTCATGGATTTGAATGTAATTGCGCAGTATAGGATGGTAAGTGGTGGATATCGTTTCCCTGCGTTCCAGGCGGACGCGTTCCGGAGGGCCCTCGGTGAGCCAAGCGAACAGCGAAGGGTTCGCTTGGCCGTGTTTTTGCGCTCTTTGCAAAAATTAAGGCAAACTGTGCTCATAACGCTACGCTTTTATTCGCAAAAGCCTTTCTTCGTAAAGGCTTTCGCTCCCTTTAGTTGTCTCATCCTATCGGGCTGATCCTCCCGGAGTCGCCTAAAACCAGTGCTCCTAACGCTACGCTTTTACTCGCAAAAGCCGTTCTTTGTGACGGCTTTCACTCCGGTACACTGGCTGGTTTTTCAATACTTCTTATGTGAGTAGGCAGTATGAGCATAATATCTGAGACCATTACGATAGGTAAGGCGTTTCATGCATTACTTAGCATTCTGTGAAGGCTTAGATCCTTATGATCAAAGTGTTTACAAAGTCGAGAAACGAAACCACGCCAACTCAATTCACACTCTGCCAAAAAGCAACATGACATACATCCTCTAGCAAAAGCGAAGGCGCAACTGCGGGGTCGGCCGTTGCTAAGCGAACAGCATAGAGTTCGCTTTGCCGTATTTCTGCGTTTTTTGCAGAAATTAAGGCAGTGATGCATGCTCTTTGCCAGTAGGCTCATAGCGTAAGGCAATCCCCCAGCGCCGAAGCGGGTTTAAACAGCAGCATGATTTTCGCAATTCATACATGACAAGTTGTCAAAAACCGATTTTGGTGCAGACCCTTTTTATTACCTAAAAAAACCTCTCCCGCAGTGCAGGAGAGGTTCGTAAATAAATATTTTATCAGGTGAATAAATCGCTGGATAAATAACGTTCGCCCGAATCAGGCGCGATACAGACAACTGTATCTTCTGTGGTTAAACGCTTGGCTACCTGTAAGGCTGCAAAAAGAGAAGCACCTCCGGACGGGCCGAGAAGCACACCTTCCTGTCTCGCAAAATCCCTAACCGTTTGATACGCTTCGTCGTCTTCAATCCGGAAGATTTCATCATAAACATCTGTATTTAGAACAGGAGGGATAAAGCCGGGACTGGTGCCGACAAGTTTATGCTTACCCGGCTGTCCGCCGGATAATACAGGCGATCCTGCAGGCTCTACAACATGAACAGTAATATCGGGATCATGCTGTCTCAGCGATTCCCCGGTTCCCGTCACTGTTCCTCCTGTCCCTGATGTACAGACGAATGCTGTCAGTTTACGATGAATGGATTGGATTGATTCAATAATTTCTACAGCTGTCGTATGCCGGTGACTGTCGGGATTCGCTTCATTTTCAAACTGCATCGGGATAAAACTATTATCAATTGAAGCTGCGATTTCATTTGCTTTAGCGATGGCACCCGGCATGCGCTCCTTACTTGGCGTTAATACCACTTCTGCACCATATGCTCTCATCAGTCGGATCCGCTCAATCGTTGAATTGTCCGGCATAACGAAAATCGCAGGATAGCCTTTGGCTGCCGCGTTCATTGCGAGTCCAATGCCTGTATTACCTGAAGTGGGCTCTATAATTGTCGCGCCGGGTTTCAGTTCGCCGCTTTTCTCCGCTTCTGCAAGCATTTGATAGGCAGCCCGGTCTTTGACACTGCGGCTCGGATTGAAATATTCTAGTTTCACATAGACTGCCGCCCCGTTTGGATCGCCGAGCGTTCGGACTTTCACTAACGGCGTGTCTCCTATTAATTCTGCCACACTATTTACAACTTTCATGCCGCACACCTTCTTTTTCAGTAATGAAAACAGTATAGCAAAGTCCATCATATAATTCCTGGTTAATCAATCAGCTTTATAAGTTTAAGTAGATGATTTAATTTGCTGATCACGCGGCAGTGCCAGACCGACAAGGCCGATAAACGGCAGGAATGAAGTGATAATCATCGTTTGATAGACACCGATTACATCCATTAACGAACCGATGGCAACTGCCCCGACAGCTCCCATGCCGAACGCCAGGCCTACAGTTAACCCCGCCATCGTGCCAATTTTCGACGGCACCAGTTCCTGAGCGTAAATAACGGTGACAGAGAAACTGAGCATGATGAAAAATCCAATGACAAGCAGCAGCAAAATGATTGCCCATAACGGAGCGTACGGCAGCAGCAGACAAAGCGGAAGCGGCACAATCAATGACAGCACGATGACTTTCTTGCGACCGATTTTATCCGCCATCGGCCCCCCAAAGAATGTACCGGCGGCGCCTAATGCCAGGAATAAGAAAATATACAACTGGCCGTGTTTAATCGAAAGGCCGTAATTCTCCATCAAATGAAAGATATAAAAGCTGGTAATATTCGTGACATAGAATGAACGGGCAAAAATGATGACCATTAATAGAATGAGTGCTGTTACCACTTGATTCTTTGTCAGGTTTTCCATCGTCGTCAACAAAACTTTCTTTCTCTTGCCTGAACGCTCCTCATCGAGCTGTCTTTTATACCATAAGGAAATTCTGGTTAAGAGCGCGATTCCTGCTGCAGCGACTAATACGAAGACAGCGGCACCGATTTGTCCGAGCGGCACAAGTACAAATGCACTAATGAGCGGTGCCAATGCCTGTCCGGAATTTCCGCCTACTTGATAAATAGACTGCGACAGACCACGTTTATTCCCTGCTGCTAAAAATGACACTCGGGAACCTTCAGGATGGAATACGGCGGAACCGAATCCAAGCAGCATCACAGAAATAATAATAAGCCAATAATTCGGTGCTAACGCGAGTCCCGCCATGCCAACCAATGAAAATGTCATACCGATAGGCAAAGCGAATGGTTTCGGCTTGCGGTCACTGAAATAACCGATCACAGGCTGCAGTAAACAAGCCACAATATTTAATGCAAATGCAATGAATCCTAATTGTCTAAAGGAAAAATCATGCGCTTCCTTTAGGATAGGCAGCATTGCCGGGATGACTGCTTGCAGCGTGTCATTAAATAAATGACAGATCCCGATTGCAATCATAATCGGGAATACCGGATTGTCAGCCGCCGCAGACGTTTGAGAGTTTTTCATAAAGATTATTCACACCTTATCTACTTATCAATTTCCGGTGAAAGTGGCAGGCATGACAACCCCAAACACTTCACCGGCCGCACATAATTCCTCGCCTGCATATATTTCTACATCCACTTTCCACTTCTTCGGATGAATTTCTGTGACGCGTCCGACGGCTTTTAACAGTTGTCCCTGCGGAGTCGGTTTGCTATATGTAATCTGAAGAGATGCCGTAACAAACCTTGGCGGAACTGCTTCATCCTCGGGCTCATGGCCATTTTTACGATGCAGTGCCAATGCACAGGAACCGGTACCGTGACAATCCATGAAGGAAGCGAGAAACCCGCCATATACAAATCCCGGAATCGCTGTATACTTTTCAGCGGGCAGTGTATAGGTCACTGTTTGTTCCCCTTCCCAGCCAGTCCGAAATTGATTTCCTTTTTCATTTAAACGTCCGCATCCATAGCACCACGAAAAATCATCCGGATATTTATCCTGAATTGCGTATGTTACCATCTCTTTCATTAAAAGCCCTCCCTTTCACTGAATTATCTCTATTATACATTTCGAAAATTGAAATATCGAGTAGAACAAAGGAATCTTCCTCTTTTCACTAGAAAGCCGTGCGTATTGGGGCACATGCATTCATATACTATGACGAAACACAGAATATGCAAAAGGAGGTATTCCCCATGAAAATTCGCGCTGCTTTACTGACGATATTGGTGGCAGCCGGCTTCTATGTAATGATTCAAACCGTCAACGAATCTAACATCCACCCGATGGATTTGCTTAACTCCGAAACAGACGGAAGTGCTTTTTCTTCCATTACAATTCGCCAGCCGGGACTGCATGATCAGCCGCCGGTTACATGGAAAGTTGATCAAACGCATGAGATCGACAGGCTGCTGCAGTTTTTAGAAGCATATGATTATGAGCGGATCGATCCGGATACTCTGCAGTTATTTGATGACCAGCCGCATTTTACGATTGATCTACATGATGATGCCGGAAACCGCATGACGATTTTAATTGAAGAAGGCATTCTTATCCATAACGACCAGTTGTACTATGAGGTCGTCAACGGACCGCTTCAAGTCGATTGGCTAATGGAATTCATTTTGACTAATAAACCATAATTTTGTACTGCAGGCCGCTTCTGTATTATACTATTTATTAATTCGGCAACCGAATAATCGAACTGTGGGAGTGGTCTTTTTGGTGAAAAGCTTACCTGAACGCGCGCAAGTAAACGAGCAGGAAACATGGAATCTGCAATCATTATTTAAAGATGAACCTGCCTATGAGCTGGCAGTGAAAGAAGCGGAAACAGAAGCGGATGCAATTGCAAAGAACTATAAAGGAACGATTACGGACATTTCTACAGCAGTCAGTGCGCTGGACGCCTATCGAAGTCTGCAAGAAAAATTGGTCAAAATCGGCAGCTATGCTGAATTGGCTGCCAGTGTGGATTTAATGAATGACGATGCACAGATGCGGGAAAGCAAATTCAGTTCAATTGCTGCGAAAATCGGCAGTCAGACTTCGTTCGTCATGAGTGAACTGTCCGGCCTGCCGGTGGAAACACTGCAGCAGGCAAGCGAACAGTCAGCGGAATATGCCGTATTGTTCAAGAAAATTATACAAGAAAAACCGCATCAGCTGCATCCCGAAGTAGAAAAGACACTGGCTGCTTTCTCGTCTGCATTCCAGGCACCGTACGCTTTATATAACACAACCAAGATGGCGGATATTCATTTCCCGAATTTCACAGCCAACGGAAATGAGTACCCCCTCAGCTATGTTTCATTTGAAGGAGTATGGGAATCAGAGCCTGATACGGTAAAGAGACGTGCCGCTTTTCAGGCGTTCTCCAGCAAATTACGCGAGTATCAGCATACGACCGCTAAAACGTACGACATGCATGTGCAGATAGAGAAAACGACAGCTGATCTTCGGGGCCACGATTCTGTCATTGATTATTTATTAATGAATCAAGATGCAGACCGGGCGATGTATAACCGTCAAATCGATGTGATCACGGAAGAACTGGCTCCTCATATGCGCAGATATGCGAAACTTCTTCAGAAGATATATGGTCTTGAAGAAATGACGTTTGCAGATTTGAAAATGCCGGTAGATCCTCTGTATGAACCATCGATTACAGTGGAAGAATCCAAGCAGTATATGAATGATGCGCTCGCGGTGATGGGAGAAGAATATCTTGATATGGTGAACCGCGCCTACTCAGACCGCTGGATTGATTTCGCGCAGAACGAAGGAAAATCCACCGGTGCATTTTGTGCGAGTCCGTACGGCTGTGATTCGTTCATTTTGATTTCATGGACGGGCAGTATGGAAGACGTGTTTGTACTAGCTCACGAACTGGGTCACGCAGGACACTTCTATCATGCCAACCGTGAACAGAATTTATTTAATTCCGAGTCGTCACTGTATTTCATTGAAGCTCCTTCTACAATGAATGAAATGCTGATGGCCAATCATCTGCTGAAAAATTCAGATGATCCTAAATTCAAACGGTGGGTACTGGCATCCATCGTTTCCCGGACGTATTACCATAACTTCGTGACACATTTATTGGAGGCGGCTTTTCAGCGTGAAGTTTATGAGCTCGTGGACACGGGAGGTAATGTCAATGCAACGATTTTGAATCAGCTGAAACGCAAGGTGTTGGAGAAGTTCTGGGGTGACACGGTTACGCTCAATGAAGGGGCAGAACTGACATGGATGCGCCAGCCGCATTATTACATGGGTCTCTATCCTTACACATACAGTGCTGGTTTAACGATTTCAACCGAAATGGCCAAGCGCGTGTTAAATGAAGGGGAGCCAGCCGTAAAGGAATGGCTGAATGTCTTAAAAGCAGGCGGTTCCAAAAAGCCCGCTGAATTAGCAAAAATGGCCGGTATTGATATTACGACTGACAAACCTTTACGCGACACAATTTCCTATATTGGCAGTTTGATTGATCAGATTGAACAGCTGACAGAAGAAATAGACGCACAATAAAAGGAAAACGCATCTGCACAAATTTGGCAGATGCGTTTTTTTATTTCATTAGATTACTGACAATTTCATACGAACGAAGACGATCTTCATGATTGAAGATGCCGGAACTGATGATTAATTCATCAGCTTTTGTCATCTCGACAAATTCCTCCAGTTTGCGTTTCACAGTATCCGGACCACCGATAATGACAGACGGCGCTTCACTTTGCTGCGCGACAGCCGCTTGTTCATACTGAGACCATACCGCATCAATATTTTCAATCGGCGGTGAGAACTGGGCCATTTTATTTTGACGGATATTCAGGAACTGCTGCTGCATCGATGTTGCCAAATATGCGGCTTTTTCGTCAGTCTCAGCCGCAATCAAATTGATTCCCATCATGGCATGCGGTTGTTGCAAATCTTTTGAAGGACGGAAATTTTGGTGATACAGCTGAAGAGCCTGCATCATATAAGCCGGCGCAAAATGACTGGCGAATGAAAATGGCAGACCCAGCTGTGCGGAAAGCTGTGCACTGAAACCACTGGAACCAAGGAGCCAGATTGGAATATTCTGGCCGGCACCCGGGAATGCTCTTACGCGATCAGTTGGATTCCCTGCAAAATAAGTACGCAGTTCTTCCAGCTGCTGAGGGAAATCTTCCCCGTTGCTCTGTAATGTGCGGCGCAGTGCGTAAGCTGTCGCCTGGTCACTGCCCGGTGCACGACCTAATCCAAGGTCAATTCGTCCTGGATACATTGCATCCAGTGTACCGAACTGTTCAGCGATAACGAGCGGTGCGTGGTTTGGCAGCATGATACCGCCTGATCCTACACGAATCTTCTTCGTTGCTCCCGCTACATGTCCGATGATTACGGATGTTGCTGAACTGGCAACCCCCGGCATATTATGATGCTCTGCCAGCCAATAGCGGTTATAACCCCAATCCTCTGCATGCCGGGCAAGATCTGCACTATTTTTAAATGATTGACCTGCATCACTGCCTTCATTGATCATCGCCAGATCCAAAATGGACAGAGGGATGCCGTTGTATTTCTTTGCTTGTTCCCTAATCATTTCCTTCACTCCTCATGACAGCAGCCATTTCATAAAAATGGCTCGATTTTATTTGAATTATTTTTATTGGACTAGATTTTGCAAGACCAGTTTTCTTAAGAACTAATGATCTTCAGCAAACTTACTATTTGTAAGCTTATCAATTTACTTTCTTTAAGTAAAATCTTTTGTTTCAGTGTAAATATAAAAGCACCATCTGCCCCATATCAGGAAAATGGTGCCGACTATCATTCTTCTGTTACTGTCACGCCGGTCTCATCATATTTGCCGTAAGCCGCATGATAAGTCGGTCCGACACCCGCTTTACATGTCAATGAATGCCGGATCCCCGCCGTGATGAACTTCTTCGCCTCCATCACTGCCTCCAAAACAGACTCTCCTTTAGCCAGGCCGGCTGCAATTGCAGCCGAGTAACTGCACCCCGCACCATTTGTATGAATGGTATCGATACGCGGAGCGGCAAGCAAATAATACTTCATTCCGTCATACAGTACATCTACTGCCGGGCCTTCCAGCCGTCCGCCTTTTACCAATACATATTCAGGACCTAATTTTTTCAGTCTGCACGCTGCCTCTTTTAGGTCTTCAACAGAATTCAGTTTCATTCCATCCAGTAAATAAGAGGCTTCCGGCATATTGGGTGTAATGATTGTGGCTAGCGGGATTAAAAGGTTCTTCATCGATTCCATGGCATCTTCCTTCAATAAAGCAGAACCCATCTTGCCGATCATCACAGGATCCACTACTATATTCTCTATCTCCGAATTCCCGATCCATTCAGCCATATGGTCAATGATCTCTTTTGTAAACAGCATTCCGGTCTTCAGGGCATCAGCGCCTATGTCTTCTTCAATAGTTACCAGCTGTGCTTCAATCGCGTCCCAGCCCAGAGGGAAAATCCCTTGGCCTGTCCGGGGATTTCTCGCCACAATAGCAGTCACCGCCGTAGTGCCAAAAACATCGAACTCTTGAAATGTCTTCAGGTCTGCCTGGATGCCCGCTCCTCCGCGGGCAGCAGAACCGGCGATTGTCAATGCACGTTTAATATTCATTTGTACCTCTCCTTAATTTAAAACAGGTACCCCTCTGTAACGGGATACCTGCCTCTCCATTATATTCTGAACTGTTGAATCATTTCTTGCAAATCAATTGCTTTTTTGCTGAGATCATTCGCTACCGCATTTATTTCCTGAACAGTTGCCATTTGTTCTTCCATTGCCGCTGACGTCTGCTCTGTTTGTTCTGATGCAGAAACAGAACGTAAGGCGATGTCTGATACAGAAGCAGATACTTCTTCTGCACTCGCGGAAATTTCTTCTGTCGCTGCTGAAATCTCTTCAATCTCCTCATTCATTTTCCGAATTGCCATGACAATCGTCTGGAAAGCCCGTTCTGCATCATCGATTACATCTACGCCTTGAGATGCATTGCCCAGACTTTCTTGTACGGATACTTCTACCTCCTGTGTATCTTTCTGTATAGCCGATGTTAATCCGACGATCTGACTTGCAGATTTTTTTGATTCCTCGGCAAGCTTACGAACCTCGTCTGCCACTACCGCAAACCCTTTTCCATGTTCTCCGGCACGCGCTGCTTCGATTGCCGCATTCAATGCCAATAAATTGGTCTGTTCTGTAATGCCCGTAATGACATTCGTGATTTTCTCGATTTCTGCAGATTGCCGGCTCAGCCGCTTAATCATTTCATTCGTTTTGGAAGAAGAACTGTGGATGAGCGCCATCTGATTCTTTGCGGTCTGCATCGTTTTTTCGCTTTCGCTGCCTAGCTTCATCGCGTCCTCGGCACTGTCATGCAAATTAACCGTAGATTCTGCGATTCGCTGCAAGCCTTTAGCGGTTCCTTCCATTGCAAGGGAACTTTCACGAGCGGAAACTGATGACACTTGGGCTCCTGTAGAGATAGTTTCCACAGCACGCGAAACTTCTTCAGAAGAATCCGACACTTCATTCGTACTTGCCGAAAGCTCTTCAGCAGAGGCAGTCAAATGGTGTGCATTATCATGAACATCCCCTATTACTGTCCGAAGATTATGCCTCATTCGGTTAAATGACTCAGATAAATCATGTAGCTCATCTTTCGTTTCAACAATGATATCCTGTCCCGTTAAATCACCAGAGGCAATAACTGCCGATGCATCCGTAACGCGTCGCAGCGGTCGGGTAATCATGCGTGTAATGTAAACGGAAATCGCTGCCCCTGCCAGCAATACAATCGTGCTTACCAGGATTAATCCAAGCTTAGCAGAATTTGAAGTTTGAGCTGTCTCCTTCATCTCTTCTTTCAGACTTGTATATTGTAGATTGATCATCTGATCCATTGCGTCAAGGATTTGAGTAGTCAACGGCCGCATAGTTTCTTCCAATACAATCGTTGCCTGTCCAGTCTGTCCCGCTTTTTTTAAATCAATTACTCGAACTGCCGCATCCGTAAAGTCTTTTGATAACAATGCAAGTTCATCAATAAACTCTTTTGACCCGTCCGCTGGCATCAAAGCCTGAAGATCTGTGATAGAACGTTCAACTACTTCGTTATGTTCAATAAAAGAAGTTGCATCTTCTTCTTTCCCTCGCAAAATGAATGAACGGATGTAAGTTCCAGACATCCCGATTTCTGTTTTGACTACTTGAGCCTTCATCGTTTGAGCTACACTGCCATTCATCATCTTATTAAAACTGCTTTCTATTTTACTCAGCTCATAATGACTCCAGCCAGAAGATGCTAAGACTATTAACAGAATGATACCAAAGCCCATATAAAGTTTTTTACCGATCGACATTGCTCTTTCCTCCATTTAATCGAATGAGTTACGCAGTGATTACCTACATAATTCATTCGTGAAATCGTACCGTCCATCTATTCTATTTCCAAGTACATTATCGTCAAAAGAAGCAGATTTATAATAGTAAGGAATAAAGTTCATTTTTTCTAAATTAACAAACAAAACACCTGCCTCCTAATATATCTTATTTTAACGATTAGTCATTTAGGACTAAAATGACTTTCTTTTATTTCAGGTAAATTGCTCATATAAGAGGTCACCCGATTTTTTCCTGAAAATGTTTAGTTTTCTAGAAGAAAGGAAGGAAAAGAGTAGAGTATCAATAGGTAAGGAGGAAGAAATACATGGATAATCTGCAAGGTGAAAATCGGTCTTATTGGAAAGCGAGCACGCATGCTGTGAGTTATTCAAAGCTTGCAAAAGATGAAGTTGCTGACGTGGCAGTGATTGGCGGTGGAATCTCGGGTATTTTGACAGCCTATTACCTGGCAAAAGAGGGACTGTCTGTTGTGCTGCTAGAAGCAAAAGAACTGATAGGAGGGACAACTGGCGGAACAACAGCCAAGCTAACTTCGCAGCACCAAACTATTTACCACGATATGATTCAGCGGGATGGCAAAGATATTGCCAAACAATACTATCAAGCGAATCAGGATGGCAGGAAGCTGATTGAATCAATTGTGAATACACATAATATCAGATGTGACTTCAGAAAAATGGATGCTTATGTTTTTTCTCAGAGCGGCAGCCAAACGAAAAACTTGAAAAATGAAGAAACAGCCTATAAAGAGCTTGATATAGACGGGGAGCTGACTGACAGCACGCCGCTTGATTTAAAAGTAGCATGTGCTCTCGTCATGAGAGATCAAGCGGAATTTCATCCGATAAAGTTTTTGCATGGCGTGTTACGTGAATTCGAGACAATGGGCGGAAAAGTATATCAGCACACACGCTATATGGATGCTGAGCAAAATGGAGAACAATTAACTATAACAACAGATACCCCTTTTACAGTAAGCTGTCAGAAAGTTGTCCTGGCCACACTCTTTCCTGTTGAGGATCCACATTCCTTTTATTCGAATACGTTAAAGCCCTTCACTTCGCATCTTACTGCATTTGAGAGTGAGCACGCTTTTGATAAAGGCATGTATATTAGCGATGATGATCCGAAACGGACGTTCCGAGGAGCCGAAGATAGTGAGAAACATATGTTGATTGTCGGCGGGGAGACCCATCCGACAGGCGATGGAAGTTCGACTTATGAACATTATGAATCTATCCGCCAATTTGCAGAGAATGAATTCGGGCTGACGAAGATGCTTGGGTACTGGTCAGAACATGATCTAGTTTCACCGGACCGCCGCCCTTTCATCGGCAGGATAGAAAAAGATGATGAGCAGATGTACGTCATGACAGGCTACAGCAAATGGGGGCTTGCGATTGCCGCCACTGGAGCCAGGCTGATCACTGATCTGATTTTAGGGAAAGATAACCCGTATGAACAGCTTCTCTGCCCGCAGCGAGAACTGTCTGAAAGCGAAAAAGAAAAGGCTGAACAATCAGCCAGCTCGATCTCTATACAAGCAAAGACCTTAAAGCCCGGGCAGGCAAAACGGTTTGAGCTGGACGGAAATCCTGCAGGAATGTATAAAGACAGAAATGAAACTACCCATTATCTCGATTTAACCTGTACGCATCTCGGCTGTGAAGTAGCTTGGAATGATGGAGATGAAACATGGGACTGTCCATGTCACGGTTCGATTTTTGATGCTAAAGGCAGCGTCCTTGCAGGTCCTGCAAAACTGCCTTTAAACAATGTGAATCCGTACTGAATAAACGGGACTGTATTAGAAATCATGAGAGATGATTTCTTGGTCAGTCCTTTTTGCTTGGAAGAACGAGAAAGGTGCGGTCTGCGGCTGGTATGGCTCGTTTAGAGCACAGTTTGGTGCGGCATAGCATGCATATGGTGCGGTGCCGAGCTTTTTTGGCTCGCTTCTTGCAGACTTTGGTGCGGTGCGACGTCACTTTGGCGGTTTCGTCAAGCTGCCGATTTTATCGCGCACTAAAAGAGGCTGGGACATAACATGAAAAAAGCGTAAAGGAGTTCAATTCCTTACGCTTTTTGTGTCTCTTTTCAGTAAACACTTTGCGAATCATTAGAGTGGACCGGAGCGGAAAAAGGCCGACTCCTGCGGGATTTAGCGCGAATGTTGAGACTCCGCAGGAGCGCCAGCGACGAGGAGGCTCAAGCGCGCCCCGCGGAAAGCGTGCCTTTTGGAGCGCAGGGGAACGGACTTTATTTTTAGTTTTGTCCCAGCCCCTTGCACATTTCATTATTTAAATTTCACGTTCGGACGCTTGTCTTTATGCAGCGCATTCTGAATAAATTCATCGCTCAGCGGCAAATGTTCTTTCAGCAATTCCGGCGGCGTTTGTGACATCCACTGATTCAATGAAACATCCGAGAAATGCTCACTGCGGAACATTTCCAAGAATTTCAAAGTGGTGTCGCCTGTATTTTGAACATAATGTCCCATCGCAAATGGCACATACCCTACGTCGCCGCCTTGGAAATCGTATGTCCTTGATTTGCCTCCTGAAGCAAATACTGTCATGCGTCCCTGACCTTCCAAATAATATTGCCATTCATCTTCGTTCGGATGCCAATGCATTTCCCTAATACCGCCTGGTTCGAGTTCGACCAACGCAGCTGCCACTGTTTTTGAAACGAGGAAGTTAGTTGAGTCGGCAATACGCACAACCCCTCCTGAAGTTTTCACTGGCTCCACGTCAAATAGTTTAAAACTGAAGGGCTGTTCCACAAATTCATTCGTATCTTTAGGCAAGCCTTGAGCGATCGGACCCGGCACCGCTCCTTGATACATATACAATTCACCGTCAGGAATATGATCAAACTCTTCTTCGGATACGCCAAAATTTGCAGCCAGCACATCTTTTGGCGTACTGGAAAACCAATCTGTTATCGAAAATGTACTATTCTCCGAAAATGCACCGTCATCAAAAGCTAAAATAAATTCCGCCCCTTCGCTCAGCCCTTTGATAGAATGTGGGATGCCAGAGGGAAAATACCAAAGATCTCCTTCTTCCACATCATCGACAAATTCCTTGCCATCCGGTGAAATGGCGGTAATACGAGCTTTTCCTTTGATCATATATGACCACTCTGCTTCTTTATGCCAATGGAGTTCTCGCACTCCGCCAGGTTCCAAATGCATATTTACTCCGGCAATCGTTTTGGCTGCCGGCATTTCCCGAATGGTCACTTCGCGCGACCAGCCGCCACGCTCTACTCTCATATGGGATAATGCATAAGGAAATTTCAAGTTAGGCATCGTTCCGCTGTCTGTCTCAGGAGGCACTAGGATATCAGGATTCTGTCTTGCAATCTCTAGATTTTCAGCACCCCAAATTTCCCCTCCTTTATCATCTTTCATCGGCTGCGGATTTGGCCTTTTTTCCATACTCTCATTATTCATTAATAAATTCTCCTTTCTTTTTCATCAGCGAAAAATGATATCTGTGAAAAGTAATCTCCTATTCTCGTTGTCTTCCATTATTCGCAAATATTGTATCTCACTCTATCTTTCATTACCCTGTTATCTGCACACAAAACTAGAATATTCTGTTTCCTAACTTACCAGAAGGGTAAGAGGTAGATAGGAGATTGATCTAAGACCGTTGTAATCAAAGGCCGGAAAGGAGTGCTTGATGTCATGACATCTAAACCGATGAATCCGATCTATCTCAGTACAGGGCTCACTGCCATTGCCACTTTTCTAATGGGCTTTATCGATGCTTATACTTTTTCTCAACATAACGGTTCTTTCGCAAGCGCTCAGACAGGAAATTTAGTCACATTAAGCGCCAAGTTGTTTTCTGGTGACTTCAAGGAAGCTATGAGTCATGTATGGGTATTCGCCGGTTTCGCGATAGGGGCTTTCATTGGAGAAGCCGTAATTGAGCGATCTAAACATAAAGGTTTGAAAAAGTATATGTACTATTTACTGATCCAAGCGATTTTGCTGTTTATCCTGGCGGTTTTCCAAGGTGTATTCAATGGATCTGTTATGCTGCTGATTTTAGGTCTGCTGGCAGGCTATGAACTGACCGTTTTACGAAAATTCCGTCATACGACTATCAATAACGGAATTATGACGGGCAATACAAAAAATCTAATGAATAATCTCTATCAAGCACTATTTAATAAGGATCGCGATGCAAAAAATGATTGCTATCATCTAGCTTCTATTATTATTATTTTCATGTTGGGGGCAGGAGCCGGAACTTTGATTATCCAATATAATGAAACGCTGAATTTGTGGGTTGCATTTAGCATTGTGTTAATTTCATTCGCTTGGACGACAGTGAGTTTGAAAGCAAAGAAATAGCAACAGCAAAAAACAGGCGCCTTTTTTCTGGCGCCTGCAAGTTCACACC
Source organism: Sporosarcina sp. NCCP-2331 (assembly GCF_023707945.1). Lineage (NCBI taxonomy): Bacteria > Bacillati > Bacillota > Bacilli > Caryophanales > Caryophanaceae > Sporosarcina > Sporosarcina sp. NCCP-2331. Next base: position 45,791 of record NZ_BRCD01000005.1, on the reverse strand, counting down.
ATATAGCCAATATCCGATGCAGCAGTGGGATAAGCAAATGGCAGTTCTTTTAACTCTTGAAGAGACAGCTGAAAACGAATTGCCATCGAGAAATAGTTGATAAGTTCATCTGCTTCCCCTCCCAAAAAATGGGCTCCGAGCACGATATCATTCTCTTCATCGATAATTATCTTATACGCAGCAACTCCTTCATTTGTACGTCTATACGTAAACCACTCTGTCATATTGTCATGGTTAATAACTACTTTCTTCCCCGACTTCTTCGCCTCTTGCTCACTCATACCGACTGATGCCAGCTTGGGAACGGTGAAAACGACTGAAGGGACGACAGGATATTCAGCTTTTTCATGGTTGCCATCGACTAGATTGGTGGCAACAGCATGAGCTTCTTTTACGGCAATAGGTGTTAAAGGCGGCCCATCAGTCGATGATGCATCTCCTGCTGCATATACATGCGGATTGCTTATGCTCTGCATATATTCATTTACACAAACTCCTTGTTTGTCTCGTTCTACATTTCCTTTTTCAAGGTTCATATCAAGCGCAGCCGTGCGCCCTGCTCCGTGGACGACTAAATCAGCAAGCCACTGAGATTCCCTGTCATCCTTCTCCCCTTTTACGATATAGGAACCTCCATCTTTCTCGATCCCGTTCACACCGACTTCCAAATGAACATGCACACCCACTTCTTTCGAATAGTGAATCAGTTGATCGACCAAATCCTGATCAAAGTGCTTCAATGCCTGATCACTTCGATGGAGAATATGCACATCTGAACCAGCTCGTGCTGCAATATGCGCAAATTCGAATGAAATAAAGCCGCCGCCTACAAAAACGATATGTTTTGGCAGCTGATCAAGTTCAAGGAATTCGTCACTAGTCATCATATATTCTTCTCCGTCAAATCCCATCTTCACAGGTTCTGCTCCGGTAGCGATTACGATTTTCTTACCTTTCAGCATATCCGGACCTACTCTCAATTCCGTCTCACTTTCAAAATAGGCTTTCCCATGATAACGATCTATTCCCAGTTTCTTGAACTTTTCCTCTGTATCATCAGGAATCGATTCAGTAAAGGTACGTTTGAAATTCATCAGTTCCGGCCAGTCTATTTTCGAATCTCCTTGAATTCCTTTCCCGTTCATACGTCTATTCCAATCCATTATTTCAGCTGCACCGACCAGTACTTTTTTCGGGTCGCATCCCCGCTGCGAGCATGTACCACCAAACGGGCGGTCGTCTATAATCGCCACACTCCAGCCGGCTTCCCTGCATTTAGCTGCTGGTATGGAGCCAGCCGTCCCTGTTCCGACTACCAGTAAATCATATTCTTTCACCATCTTCTCTCTCCTCCATTCACGCATTTGAAAAATTTCTATTCATTACTGATTTACCCTCTATTCCATCCATCACACTTCGTCAGATCAGGTAATAGTACACGTAACGTATGAGAGGACCATGACATAAACTATAAAGGTAATAATCAATTATATGAAAGAAGGGTTGAGTAAACTGATATCTTCCAATCAACAACACGGAACAGACGCCCAATATGCGGCGGATGTAAATAAAAGTCCATTTTTCAAGAAAGACGACCAAAATTTCATCAATATTCTAAGCACACAACAAATAAATACGCTACAAAATACATCCATGCTGGACATCTTCCTCAGCAAAGACCGCATCATCGAACCTCATTACCATCCGAATGCTTCAGAACTGACTTATTGTGTATCTGGTTCCGTCACAATTTCTATGATGAATCTGCAGACAAAAAAGTTTCAGCACTATCGAATTACATCCGGGCAGGCAGTAAATATCCCGCAAGGATGGTGGCATTACCAAATCGCCCACGCTGAAGACACCCATCTGCAAGGCATTTTTAATGCAGATATACCTGAAGTCGTATTAGGATCTGATATCTTAACCGCCACGCCGGCTGATGTCTTCGCTTATAGTTACGGACTGAATGAAGAGTTATGGAAAAACGCAACGGAAAATATACAGCCTTCCACTATAATCGGCCCTCCGGCAAATCGGAAGACGTAAAAAAGCGGCGGAATATTTTTCCGCCGCTTAAAAATTCTTGTTGATTTCTTCTTCTCATGTAGACAGATACTCAGAGACCTTTTCCAGCATACCGCTTATTCACTTCCATTATATTAGACTTCTCCTCTCTCACACTTTATCCTAATAGATACCAACCTGTTCTTGAAAATAAAAACCCCTGCCCTCAGTTGAGGAATACATGACAAGATCATCCAAGGAGGAATCGATGATGAAAATAGGAATTATTGGAGCAAACGGAAAAGCGGGAAGTCTCATCATGAACGAAGCGCTGGAACGCGGTCATGAAGTGACGGCCATTGTGAGAAACCCGGAGAAATTGCAAAATGACAACGTAACGATCATCCAAAAAGATATCTTTGATTTGAAAACAGATGACTTGGACAGTTTCGATGTCGTGGTCAATGCTTTTAATGCCAAATTCGGCGAGGAATATTTACATACGACATCTGGTGAGGTCTTGATTCGCGAATTAAGAGGCTTGCCGAATACGCGGCTCGTTGTTGTGGGCAGCGGCGGCAGTCTGTTCTCTGACGAAAAACGCGATGAACGCATTTATGAAACAGCGGGCTTCCCGCAGCAGTTCATAGATACGGCTCTGCAGATGCAGAAAAACTTAGAGGACTTGGAGAATACAGATGATGTAAATTGGGTATATATCAGCCCTTCCGGTTTATTTGATGCAGAAGGAAAACGAACTCAGAAATATGAAACAGGCACCGACATTGTGCTGACCAATTCGACGGGAGAATCCTACACGAGCTACGCAGACTTTGCAGTTGCTCTGATGGATGAAGTGGAATATCCCAAACATCATAATGAAAGGTTTGCAGTTATTTCTGAATCGGAGTAGGTAAAAAAAGTTACTATATGCTCCATGTATACTAATGGTTTCAGCACATGGGGAGAAAACGTTAAAAGTATAGCCCATGGGGAAGCAATTCGCACATAAATTTATGCCCCTTGCTAATTATGTTGTGGAAACGCTTGTTAATTGGTAGCTGAAATATTTACCTTAAAAAGAATATTGAAGGAGAAAAGGCGCTTTATGCAAAATAGGCGATAAGAGGACGGCTTGTTCAACCAAATGGAGGCAGATTGTTGAATAACATGTTTTACAAGGTAGAGCAACATCCACTAATAAAACTTGGAGGTGTAAAAAATATGAAACAACTGGGGACGCTATACTTCTTCTGTGGAAAAATGGGCGCAGGAAAATCAACTAAATCAAAACAAATGGCAATAGATAAACATGCGGTACTATTATCTGAGGACGAATGGCTTTCATCTCTTTATCCTAATCAAATCGAATCATTTGATGACTATCTGAAATTTTCAGCGCAGATTAAGCCGCTGGTGAGAAAGCATATACAAAATATATTAAGCGTTGGTACAGACGTAGTGATGGATTTTCCAGCTAACACTCAAAAGCAGCGAAAGTGGTTTTTGGATATGGTGTCAGATGTCAATGCAAGCCATCAACTAATTTTCCTTAATCTAACTAACGAGCAATGCTTACGTCAAATTGCACAAAGGCGTAATGAACAACCCGAAAGAGCAGATTTTGATACGGAAGCAGTGTTTACCCATGTCACTAACTTTTTTGAAGTACCAGAAGCATCCGAGGGTTTAAATATGTTAGAGTTTAGTGAAAAAGAATAACGTGGAGTTCAACACAACATTGTGATACCTTTCAACAAAAGGGCGCAGTTAATGAATAAGTTTAAAGTAGACGCTTAGTTGTTTGGAGCGGAAGACGGCCGATTCCGGGAGGATCAAGCGAAACAAGTGAAACACCCAGCGAGCGAAGCGAGGGCTGTTGTTCACCGCACGCCTATCGGAACGCGTGCCGTCTGGAGCGCAAATCAACGAGTTTTATACACTATACCAGATTCGGGTACGAAGCTAATTTATAATAGGAAACATGGTATGTAAAACAACGTACAGACGTAATAATCTGTGCGTTGTTTCTTGCTTTTTCTACCGTAAATCTTGGATAAAACATATGTTTAATCAATTGTTATTTGACTTGCTACTGATGATTTTCTCTCTATCAACCGAACCCATTACTTGCATACACACCATTTTTATTTTCGCTTTAAAAACCAGTTGGCCAATTCGCTAAACGCCGCTCGCTCCTGCCACCGTTTTTCGCACAGGCAAAGTCCAATGACTGACAGATGAATTTTCGAGTGTCCTTCGGATCAATAACATCATCGAGATAATGACTCGCCGCTGCTTTATAAGGCGAACTGTCAAATGCCCAATTCTCCAGCAGCTTTTTTCTCTCTTCTTTCGGATCATCTGCTTTTTCCAACTGTCTGCCATAGACCACATTGATTCCGACTTCCGGACCCGTGAAGTTAATCTCCGCTGTCGGCCACGCCACCACAAAATCCGCACCCATCGTCGGACCGCACATATTACCGTAGGCTGCCCCGATACTCTTTCGTATGATAACAGAAATTTTAGGCACAGTCGATTGTGCCAGCGCTTGATTCCACACCATGATCTTCGTTGGAATTTTTTCTTTTTCAGCTTGTGTACTGATTCGGAATCCGGGCGTATCATGCAGGAATATGAGAGGAATATGGAAAGAATCACAGAGGCAAATGAAATCGGTTGCCTTCTCGCATTCATCGGGACCTGCAGCCCCGGCAAATTTATTCGGCTGATTGGCTATGATGCCAACAGCTCGACCATTCATATGCGTCAGAACGGTAATCAGCGCCTGCCCATAGCCTGCCTTATATTCCATATATTCTCCATCATCCACTAGATCCTGAATGATTTGCTTCATGTCATAGACCCGGTTCGACAGCTGCGGAAGAATGGACAGCACACGATCTGCCATACGTTCTGGACTGTCTTCTGTTTCTTTAAGCGGTGGCAGTTCGGAACTGTTTGAAGGCATATACCCGAAAAATCTCTTCATCTGCTCGATGCACTCGTCCGCGGACTCAGCTGCCGCATCTGTTTGACCAGTTTGGCGGGTATGTACTTCCGTTCCGCCAAGTTCTTCCTTAGAAACGGTCTGCCCATTGGCAATTTCCAACATACGCGGACCTGCAACCGCCAGACACGTTCCTTTTACTTGCGTCACAAAATCGGATGATACCGCAATCCATGTAGGGCCTCCAAAACTATCTCCTAAGATTCCTGTTATCATCGGGACTTCACGGCCAAGCGTAAGAAGTTCTTGAGGAAATAGCTTGGTGCTGATTCCGTCTGAGCCCATCCCGTCCGGCATCCTCAATCCGCCGCCTTCATTCAAATTGAACATAGGCAGACCGCGCTTAATCGCATACTCCATCAACGCTTTAGACTTTCGGAGATGAACCGTCCCTTCCGTCCCTGCAAACACTGTTTGATCCCCGGCTTGAATCACCGCATGCCGGCCATTAATTTTCCCTAAGCCGCCGATCAACCCGTCGCCTGCACTTTTACCTTCAGACCCCATTTGATCGGAATGATTCAGCATGCCTAATTCCATGAATGTGCCTTCGTCAACAAGCAGATCGACACGCTCTCTTGCAGTATAGCGTCCTGCCTGCCGCTGCATTTCCAGCTTATCTACCCCTCCGCTGTTCAAAGCCTGTTGTTTTCTTCGTTTCAGATCTTCAACAGACTGAAGCACTTCGTTTTCAACTGGTTTTTGCGTCATTGCCGATCACCTTCCTCTTTCAGCAGCCTTCGTAAGATTTTTCCTGAGCTTGTGGTTGGCAGTTCCTCGATAAATTCCACTTCTCGTGGATATTTATAGGCAGCCATATTTTCTTTAGCCCAGTCAATTATTTCTTGGGGTTCGATTTTACCTTTAAATTCCTGTTTCAATATAATGAATGCTTTCACATTTTCTCCTCTTTTTGTGTCCGGTACACCTATTGCAACTGACTGCGAGACTGCAGAATGATTGCTGAGCAAAGCTTCCACATCATCAGGGAAAACGCTGTAGCCAGAACACTTGATGAGCTCTTTAATGCGCCCCAAATAATATAAATATCCTTCTTCATCCAATTTTCCGAAGTCACCCGTGTGCAGCCATCCTTCTCGCAATGTTTCTTCCGTTGCTTCCGGCCTGTTGAGATAACCTGTAAAAACACCAGGTCCCCTTATGATCACTTCACCTTCTTTGCCTGCAGGCATCTCTTCTCCAGTAGCTGGGTCGATAATCTTAATTTCTGTTTCATTGACTGCGATTCCGCAGCTTCCATACTTGACGTTCTCCTGCGGCATAAATGTATCTCCAGTATGGGTTTCACTCAATCCATAAGCGGCTTCGTACATCGGACAGCCTTTTGTCACGGCTTTCCACTGATCTGCCAGCTCTTTTGTCACTTGCAGACCAAAACTGGTCGACAGATTTTTCTTCAAGGAGGAAAAATCCCGTTTTTCTACACCTGGCAGTTGCATGATGGCCCAGTTCATGATCGCAATGCTGTACCAAGTGGTTACTCTATATTTTTCAATCGCCAAGACGGTTGCTGCTGGATCGAATCTCGTCATTAAAATCGTCTGGCATGCATGGTAAACAGGGATATTGACGCCCATCAGCATACCGGCAATATGACTGAGCGGCGCAATCGACAGCAATGTCTCCTCTTGCATCATTTCATTACCTGCAACTGCAGCCGCAGTTTTGTATAAAGCATTTCCATGAGTAAGCATGGCACCTTTTGGCCTGCCCGTCGTACCCGATGTGAAGACCAGCAGAGCCACATCTTCCCAAATATTCGTCGGCGGATAACTCGCAAGCGGTTCATTCTCCTGAATGATGGAAATAAAATCAAACGTTCCATCAGCGCGTTCTTTCGGCAGATTGTATTCTTGCGGGAATGGCAGGTCAGGCTGCGCAGGAACATAATCGATATAGTTCGTCGTAATTTTGCAATGGAGACCCGGCACCTCATCCGCTATCTTTTCAATGCGGCTGTAAATTTCCTGTCCAGCAATAATCCCTTTAATATCCGCCTCCTGAATCAAATAAACCAGCTCTGCTTCCCGATACATCGGATTTAAAGGGACTACGATACCGCCCATTCGCTGAATCGCGTAATGGCCGATAATATATTGTGGACAATTTTGCATAAACAGCGCAATGCGTTCTCCCTTAACGAAATTTTGAGTAACAAAGAACTGAGCCAGTCGGTCTATTTGATCATCGAGCTCTTGCCAGCTGATCGCATTGCCGTAAAACTGAAAGGCTGTTTTTTCTGACTGCTCCTGCGCGTTGTGCTTCACATATTCATGGAGTGGAATCTCTCCAAGACGATAGGTTAATTTTTCGGGTACCGTGGATGGCCAATAAGGTCGCACTGTTTTCTGCATAGAATTCTCCCCTTTATTCATTAACTAGTCAGTGTAAAATTCTTCAGTTTCTATTCCACTTGATGATCGCGTCATTTCACCGCTTCCTGCCGATAGTCATAAAATCCAACACCGGTTTTCCTGCCAAGTTCCCCTTTATCAACTTTCTCTTTTATACAGGCAGGCGGCCGTTCTCTCTCATCCCCACTTTCCTCATATTGATGAGTCATAGCTGCATAGACGACATCTGCGCCGGACAAATCGATCAATTCGAATGGCCCAAGCTTATGGCCAAGTGATTTTTTCACGATCAAATCAATATCCTCGAAATTTGCAATTCCTTCTTCATACAAGGATGTTGCTTCGCGATGAATGGCCCCGAGTATACGATTTGCCACAAAACCGGGAATTTCTTTTCTCAGCAGGATGGCTGTCCGGTTGATCTTCCGACAAACTTCCATTACCGTCTCGGCTGTCACTTCAGAAGTTTCTTCACTCATCACGACTTCCACACTGTCCATTACAAGCGGCGGAAAAAAGAAATGCATATTGCATACGTTCTCTGGGCGTCCTGTCACACTTGCAATCAATGAGTTCATAATCGTCGAGCTGTTGGTAGCCAAAATCGTGTGAGAAGGAGTAATTCTATCCAGTTTCTTGAACAACTCCTGTTTTACTTCAAGCACCTCGACAATCGCCTCTATTACAAGATCAGCATCTTTTGCTGCTTCTTCTAATTGTTGCGTATAAGTCAGCAACGAAAATGCTTTCTCTTTCGCTGACTCCTCAAGTTTTCCTTTTTTCACCCAATCACTCATCAGACGCTCTAAATTACTTTCTGCTTTCTGCAATGCCTCTTGATTGATATCCTGCAATGTGGTTTGATATCCTCCTAACGCACAAAGCATTGCAATTTGGTGTCCCATCTGTCCTGCACCGACTACTGTAATACGTTTTACATCGTTTGTTTTCATATTATTTCTCCTCCCGTTCTCTATACTAACCAGTGGGTATGTTCTGAATACTATAATAACTCTTACTCTTTTCATTAGCAAGGAGAAAAGAGAATATAAAAAAGCGGCTGCTTTTTACATCAATTGCCGAGCAGCCACTTTTTCATATATCAATATTTCTCTATCCGATAGTTAATAGTCAAAAAACGCAGAGAAAAAATCCACATCGTATGCTCTGCCTGTAAACCTTCTTCCCCGTTCTCTGTAATTAAAAAGTTCTCCTGCAACGGCAGCTTAAACAGCCCGTCTTTACCGATGGATAAATAAATACCTGCATCCGAATCACCATCTGTCCGTTGGCTTGTAAGCTGCAGCGCACCTTTTGCGTCATGCAGTTCCAGAACGCCTGTCATCGTCGTAAACGGCAAAGGCAGAGCAATATTCATATACCACTTTTCATTGGAATGATGCTGGGAATAAAGGGCTGTAAAAACTGTTTCCTTCCCTATTTTCCTTTCCCAGATCCGGACATGTTCCCTGCCGTCCAATCCTTCATGCAGCGTAAATATATCACCTGTCATCTCTTTCTCCCTATTATGAAATGGCAGATTGATTTGCTGCGTCCTCCTGCTGATAAATGAATAACAATAGGCAAACGGTTTGAACCAGGTATGCCAGTGAACTGTTGCTTTCAAACGATAATTCACTGTATTTTCATAGAAATCAATAATGTTCGCAGAAGGTATCACACCATATGTACGCAAATCATCCGATAGCCCTCGAATTTCTCCGATCTCCCCGATTTGATCTGCTGACTGCCTGCCCCGTATCTTGCTGACCGGAAACGTCGGAGGCTGAAACCGAGATGGCGGGACAGCGAGCATCCAGCCGATGAGGCCTACTAATGCGAAGACAATGCAGTTCAGTATCCCATGAAAACGCAGCATAAAATCAATCGTCGTAGAAAATAGTCCAAATCCATTACTCAGTACGTAAAGCATGGAAAACGAAATGGTCACCGCAAGTGCAGTAAGAGAAATTCTCACAAACCACTTTTGTAATGGATGTAAAAAAAACAGACGCCACGTAATCCAAATCATCACACCCAGCCCGTAAAAATAAAATAATACTGAAATGACTTCAATCCACCTAGAAAATGTGATTCCGACCGCCACCGCCATTGGAGCAGCAAGCAGCAACACAGCCGCACTTCTATAGTAACGAGAAGAATACAGACGGCCGATCAATCCTACGAAAATCGGCAGAATAAACGCCGAATAATGAAAATGTATGGCCGTCAACCATGTAAGAAGCGGGCTGAATCCGAGATCGATACCGACAATGAAAGCAAAATACCAGCCGCCTCCCATCGCCAGATAGATGAGCCCCATATCAATTGAAAACTCCTCCACATTGGTAAACCCTCTATGTAAAAATCTATATAAACCATAACCTGCGACAAACACAGTGAACAGAAGATAGATTGCTGCTAGCAGCCATCCCCAATCGGGCGAAGCAATTTGTTCAACCATCACCGATACATAGGCGGGAATCGCAAAATAAGGATACACTTTCCAAAACCAGTCCTGCTCTTTACAAACCAACTTTAAAAGTATAGGGATATACAAAAGCTGCGCAGCAGTCAACAACAAATACGGCCAAAGCACCATGCTGAAGAGAACAGTAATAACAAACAGTGAGACATGCAGCAAGACAAAATTACGCATCTGCAGTAAACACCCCTTCGTAAGAAAACACTGTTCCAATGAGCTGATTTTTCACCTCAACACTTATTCGATAGACAGCATACTCTTCATCATAGCTTTCATTGATGACAGCTAAGCCCTGAAGTAATCGCGGCAAAGGGATTTCAAATTTTCCGAGCACAAGACGCTGATCCAATGAATTGATTTTCAGAGAGCCATTATCTAATACGGAAAATTTCAAATCTGAGTAAAGCAGCGGAGGTTCACCTAAATAATCCTTGACTACCATTCGCTGCTCATCCAAACTCATTAAAGCGTTGAAATAACGTGTATTCTCTGGAAAATTAAACTTGCGTTCCCAGTGGATCTGCTGTTCTCCTTTTGAATTGACAAAAGCAGAATTAATGATTGTAAATGGTATATCTTGTCCGCTTTCCGGAAAAACCAACTTCCATCTCACACCTAATTTAAAAAGTGGATAGAGCCATTTAGGTCCGCCTTTAATACGTTTCATTTTCCCGGTTGCTCTGAAGGCAGCACCTTCCTTACAATCATATCTTTTCTGAAGCATAGGATGAAGACAGAAAAAATCTTCCTGCAATACTTTACGATAAATGGACATCTACCATCACTTCTTTCTTTTACAAGATGCAGCAGTCGGAATATCCCGGCTAACCAGCAGACCGATTGCCGTAATCAAAATCAGCGACAAATTAAATGTTACCGGATTAAATGGATGGATTGCAGTTTCAGGAGAAGCGATCAATGCCGCGAATGTCAGTAGAGGAAATACGATAATCTGCAACAGCAAAAGATGCCGTTTATTGCGGTAAAAAAGCCAAATGAAGCCGAATACTATTTCAGCCGCTCCGATTGCAAAGACAACTTTCAAAGCTTGCTCATCTGTTATTGACAGTCCGCCTGCGACCATTGACTTTTCCTGAGGATGCATCGCGATGAGCTTTGGTACAAGCCCTTGATAAATCCAAATAAACGAGAAAAATAGAATGAGAAGCTGCATAGAGAAATAGCGAAAATATTGAGAAGCGGGTGTTTCCCCTTTCTCCAGCCACCTTTTCAACACGTCAAAGCTGAGTGCAGTTGCGTATCCGATGATCGGCCTGAAAAATAAATCAAACAAATTACCTGCTTTACCGAAACTCGATGTATAGTCATATTGCGTCAAAAATTTCGTTCCATTTTCAATCGGTTCATATTTCCAAAAGCCGCGTCCTTCACGGATCGGAGAAATTTTCTGATCTGTCCCAAAATGAAGAGAGGAACTGCGCGAACCATTTGCTAATTGTACAGAACCGCTGCTCTTCCCCCACCCTTCTACCGTTAAAAAAGGGCCTACATTGCGTGTATAGGTAAACAGCTGCGGTTCTTCCTCCTTTTTCGGCAGATAGCTGATCGTAGAAAATCGCAAATCCCATTGGGCGTGCATTTCCGGATTCTGCGAAGCATCCCATACCTGCTGAATGGGTACATGAATTGGAATCTCAACGTAAATTGGTTTTGTCTTCATTCTAATTCTCTCCAATCAAATAGACTGAGCCCGTTTACTTTCAATACCAATATCTAACTTTTCGTTTTTCTGCATACAACCTATTAAACATTACTTTTCGGCCGATATAATAGATAAAAATAAAAAGAAGAGGTGTACAGTTGGACCATTCTTTTTTCATCATGTTTTTTCAGCATAATCCTTATTTAATGATGCTCTCCTATATAATTGCTGCAATTTCAGCCTACGCTTCTATCGACTTAGCCAGGAGAGTCATTTTTTCCTCCGGTACAGACAAGCTGATCTGGCTGCTTTCCGGCGGCGCAACACTGGGGATTGGTATTTGGTCCATGCATTTTATTGCAATGCTCGCTCATGATTTTACTATCCCTGTATATTATAATACGTCATTAGTTGTACTTTCGGTCGTGGTTTCTGCGATTGCTTGTATTTTAGGCTATTTTCTAATTTCCCGCAACATCGGAAACCGAATGAATTATTGGTCAGCGGGCATCTTGATGGGGCTTGGAATTGTGTCGATGCATTATATAGGTACAGAAGCTATTCAGCCGTTAGTAATCTCCTACAATATACCGCTTGTACTGGTTTCGGCTTTCATTGCTATTTCAGCTTCCCTGGCTGCCTTGTGGCTTGGCTTTCTCTATGCAAAAAATGAAATGTCCTGGAGAGTAAAGGTTTCAGCATCTCTCATTATGGCTGTTGCGATTGCAGGCATGCATTACACCGGTATGGCGGCTTCTCAGTTTACAGAAATCACCGGAAATAAAAGAATATTTGAATCTGGTATTGACGCGAACGTACTCGCATGGGTTGTCGCGGTTGTCACCCTGCTGATCTTTACTTTATTTTTCTTCTCTATTATCTTTGATCGTTTTTTTAGAAAGCAGGCAATTGTTCAAAATACCATTCTCGATGCTGCAGCAGAAGGTATCATTCTGACAGATAGAACAAACCGTATTCTTCATGCAAATCCAGCGTTTTATCTTTTGATGAATCAGGCGGGTATACAGCAGAAATTCTATAAACTGCATGACTATCATTTGCTGCTGACTGAAGACGTCGAAAGTGGAGATGAATTTCATTTGGAAATGAAAGACAGCACTCTGGAAGCAAAAAGACATTCCGTGAAGATAGAATCTATGAATAATTCTCTTTGGATGATCCGCGATATAACGGAATCCATTCATTCCAAACGCCGCATTGAGCATTTGGCCTACCATGATCAGCTTACAAATCTGCCAAACCGCTACCAGCTCGATGCAATTTTGCAAGATTGGCTGCAGGATGGAAATGAAATCGGATGTATTTTATTTAATGCAGACAGATTGAAATTCATTAATGATACACTTGGACTTCCAGCCGGAGATGCCACCCTTCAGTACATTTCAAAAAAGTTGAGGGAAATTGCGAATGATGGTAACTTTCTGGCCAGAACCGGCGGCGATGAATTCGTTATGTTGGTTACCGGCGAACAAGTGAAAAATCTTCAATCAATTGCCGCACAATGTATTGAAGTAACCCGCTGTCCGTTCATATTTGAAGAAGTGTCTATAGAAACTACTTTGAGTGCAGGCTACTGCAAATTTCCGAGAGAGGCAGATTCTGCACATGAGCTTCTGCAATATGCAGACTTAGCCATGTCCGAATCAAAACGTAGTGGAAAAAACCAGGCTACTGCTTTCAATGTCGCAATTAAAGACCAGCATAAACGATTTCTTCAACTGGAAGATGCATTATCGACTGCACTGGAGCAAAATCAATTTCATTTGCTCTATCAGCCCAAAGTTTCGTTGGACAGCAATAGAATAGTCGGTGCGGAGGCTTTACTGCGTTGGGTTCATCCGATCCTTGGATTTGTGTCTCCAGTAGATTTCATTCCTATCGCTGAGGGAAAAGGCATGATTCATGCAATCGGCGAGTGGGTACTGCGTGAAGCTTGCAGACAATGGAAAGAGTGGGCTGAAGAAATGCAGGAACCGCCGATCATTGCTGTCAATATCTCCCCTCTGCAATTAACGAGAGATGACTTTGTCGAACACCTCATGCGAATAATTGATGAGACGCGGATGGATCCAAGATATCTTGAATTGGAAATTACCGAATCAGCTTCACTTGCCTATGAAACTCAGTCGATATTAACAGAAATTGCTGAGGCCGGAATCCAAATTTCATTGGATGATTTCGGCACAGGCTATTCTTCTTTCAGTCAATTAAAAGAACTGCCGATCCACGTACTGAAAATTGATAAATCGTTTCTGGACGATCTTCTCGGCAATGCTGGACAGGAAGCAATCGTCCGCTCCATCATCCAACTTGGCCATAACTTGAATCTGCGGGTAGTCATGGAAGGTGTGGAGGAGAAAGAAGAAGTCGTTTGGCTGCGAAAAGCACATTGCGATTTTGTGCAAGGATATTATTTTTATAGACCTATGAAGCCCGATCTCTTATTGGAAACATTAAAAGAAGAATTTGCACAAAACCAATAAATAAAAGTGCCAAGATTATGAGACTAATCTTGGCACTTTGCTGCGAGTGGTTCCTTTGGGTCAAATAGTAGAATCTTTTGAAAAGTCGTTGCTAGCAGAACCTGGTTTAGCTTATGATAATCGAAAGGGAGTGACATGCTTAGTGATGAATGATAATGAGGATTTGATGAATAAGAACAAGCAAAATGATTCGAAATTGAAAACACAGCGAAGGGACGGCGAACCTACTTCCGCTTTTAAAGGTGCTTCATATGCAGCGCTGATCATCGGAGTGGCTGCTTATCTTTTAGGTTTGTATAATGCAGCAATGGAACTGAATGAGAAAGGCTATTACTTTGCCATTTTAATATTCGGACTCTATTCAGCTGTCTCTTTACAGAAAGCAGTTCGGGATAAAGAGGAGGGAATCCCTGTAACCAATATTTATTATGGACTCAGCTGGTTTGCACTGCTTACATCTATCTTATTAATGGCCATCGGTTTGTTCAATGCAGGAAGTATTATTTTAAGTGAGAAAGGTTTTTACGGAATGGCTTTTGTTCTAAGTATTTTTGCCGCAATCACTGTTCAGAAAAATGTTCGGGATACACAGAAAGCAAGAAATACTGATTGAGTTTTATCCTTCATCTTGATAATACACTGGTTAAAGGAAGCTTCAAAAAGGACTCAAACGAGTCCTTTTTCTAGTTATTTTTTCGATAATATATTTGTGTCGGCACTTATTCAAAAGTGCGCTGGATATAATAATAGGATTCTTTCAGTCGTTCTTCATGAAGCGGCTCAACCCCCTTATTTCATGTTAAAAACCTAATATTCCCAAGTGCTCTTTCCCTTTTTCTGTGAAAGATAGAAGCAGGCCTGCATCTATTACGTGCTGACCCTGGACATTGCTGATTAATGTGTCTATAACAGTCAGGAATTTCTATTACCTTTCTTTTTATAAAAAATCTGTTTCATGTTAACATAAAAGAAGTACTATTCATGAGGAGTGAGCGAAATGGATGAAAAACAATTTGAAAAAATTAAGAATGGTAAAGGTTTCATTGCAGCATTGGATCAGAGTGGCGGCAGTACACCAAAAGCATTGGCAGCCTACGGAGTGAATGAGGATAGCTACTCAAGTGAAGACGAAATGTTCACATTAGTACATGACATGCGGACACGAATCATCACATCCCCCGCTTTTGACGCGGAACATATTCTCGGTGCTATTTTATTCGAACAGACAATGGATCGTGAAATACAAGGTATGTATACTGCAGATTACCTGGCAGACAAAAAAGGTATCGTACCTTTCCTGAAAATCGATAAAGGTCTTGCAGAAGAAGAAAATGGCGTTCAATTAATGAAGCCGATCACTGATTTGGAGGACTTATTGAAGCGAGCGAATGAACGCCATATTTTCGGTACTAAAATGCGTTCTGTCATTAAAGAGCCGAATGAAGCTGGTATCAAAGCTGTTGTTGATCAGCAATTTGAAGTTGGCAAGCAAATTCTTGCTGCGGGTCTAATTCCCATTATTGAACCGGAAGTGGATATTCACAGTGCTGATAAAAAAGCATGTGAGTCATTACTGAAAACGGAAATCCATCAGCATTTAGATCAGCTTCAGGATCACGAAAACGTCATGTTGAAATTAACGATTCCAACAGAAACAAACTTGTATAAAGAATTGATCGATCATCCTCGCGTTGTTCGTGCAGTTGCCCTTTCAGGTGGCTATTCAACAGATATTGCGAATGAAAAGCTGAAAGAAAACGATGGACTTATCGCAAGTTTCTCACGCGCATTGAGCCAGGACCTGAATGCAGATCAATCAGAAGAAGAATTTAACAGTAAGCTAGGCAAAGCAGTAAAATCCATTTATGAAGCTTCGATTTAATTGAAGATAGCCAGTGCCGACAACGTATCGGCACTGGCTTTTTTGAGAAACAGAATACTCAATCACTATTTGAATCATTCTGAAGTATTGTATCCGTCATTTCCGCTATGTCAGCATTGGTCTGTATGGAACTGAGCGATTCAAGAGTAAAATAATAGGTACCTTTACAGTCCTTGGTTATTGCTATGTAAAGCTATGTAATCACTAAGAGAAATCAGTTAGAGCTTGGTATTCACACTATGAATAGACAAAAACAATGTCGCATAAAAAGATTCTATAGATTTTACCTCTATTCCAGATTGTTGAATAAGCAATAAGGTATTGCGATTAAGATTACAACCATCGCATACTCTTTTCCAGAGTGGATTAAGAAAATCCTGTGCTTTTCTTAGAACGGGCTGTTTCATTTGTACATGCTCAAAAAACAGAATCTCAGCTCCCGGTTTACTGACGCGGCGAATTTCCGCTAATGCTTTCACTGGATCTGGAATCGTGCAAAATACAAGTGTTGCGATAACTGTATCAAATGTATTATCGGCAAACGGTAATGATTCAGCAGTTGTTTCATGTACTTCGACTGGTACGCTTGTGTCTTTTATTCGCTTGAATGCACGTTTGTTCATCAAAGGATTTGGTTCGATTGCCGTGACTCTTTCAGCATTGGAATAGTAAGGGAAATTGACACCGGTTCCCGATCCGATCTCCAGTACATGTCCGCTTGCTGACCACACTAATTCTGTTCGCACTCGCTTAAAACGGGTTTTTTCCAGCGGCGTCATCGCCAGATCATATAGCTTTGGAAACCAGCTTCCCATGTACTTATACACCATCCAATCATTTTCTATTTTCTGCCCATCGAATTATTTATTGATGGATTAAACATAGGTTTCAATGGCATCCTTCACTATCGATTCTCTAATCTGATAATGTGTTGCTTGCCAAATTCCTCTTTTACCTTTTATGATCAGCAACTGTGGGGTTTCATGCTTAACGCCTAAATCCGATTCAATCGCATTGGAGACTTTCTTGCTCATTTGCACAATCACAACATAAATCGGCAATTCCGTCTG
This sequence comes from Sporosarcina sp. NCCP-2331, assembly GCF_023707945.1. Taxonomy (NCBI): domain Bacteria; kingdom Bacillati; phylum Bacillota; class Bacilli; order Caryophanales; family Caryophanaceae; genus Sporosarcina; species Sporosarcina sp. NCCP-2331. Next base: position 28,792 of record NZ_BRCD01000005.1, on the reverse strand, counting down.
AAGCTTCTGCATTTCTTTTTTAGCTGCGATACTCGCAAAACTTGTCATGCTTAATTTGAATAACAGAAATGGCTGTACATCAGATTTATCCACAAGCGCTCGCCATGCCTCTATAGATCGAATTCGATTCACAATAAACTCTCCCTTTTTTATATGATACTCAGTACTATTATATATTGTATACAGCGCGATGGGCGAAACGCTTGTTTTTTGCCTATAAAAAGCCTGTGCAAAAAAACTCGAAAGTTTCTCGCACAGACTAGATTCTGGAGTGTTATATATAACCATTAATCCTCGATTTGTCTTCTTCTTGGATTTCATTTTTCAAATCCTCAATACTCTCCGCTCTTCGTTCATTCTTCTCTTTGATACTGGCTCGTTCTTTGCCTTTTGCGAACTCCATTGCTTCTTCTGCCGCTTCCATATTGCTGATTGTTTTGTTCAACCTTTCTTTATCATCAGCCGGATCATTCGGTTTAGGATAATGTTTGGCCATTGCTAATCCTCCTTTGCCTATTTTCACTTCACAAGGATAGCATGCGCATATTTGATTGAAGTATTTATTGAAAATGAAAAATTAGTGGCGGAGTAAGCATTTTAATTTTCATTGTAATAGGGCTAAACTTCCTGCTACTTTAAATATCGAAAATTAATGTTAATCAAAGGCAGTTTGTTTAATGGATATTTTTTCTAATAGTCCTATAGAGCAAATAGCTGCCAAAGACAAAGCACGCAAAAACAGCTATGAATTGCAGGGCAAACGCATCCATCCCAATCACTTGTTTAACTAGCTGAATCGGGTCAGCAAGAATATCCCAGCTATTGAAGCGCAAAAACCTTCCAATGTATACACCCAAACCTGTAAGTAAGGCAAGCACGATCAGTCCTGCAGATGAGATCCACGCTGAGAACTTTTTTCTGCTTATCCGTTCTAAAATATAAACGGATTCAAGCCCCGCCAATAGAGCAAAAAAGAAGCCTGCTCCAATGACAAACAACTTTGACCACAGCATAATGTCATGACTATATGCAACCCTTGAATCCCCAGAATAGGGCTCAACTTCTACAAGCCACAAGAATTTATCGTTTGTTATGTGAATGAAGTCAGTTATCACATAAACTGAATTGGGAAAGAAGAACAACCAGAGAATGATCCAAAAAGCTGGCCAACCAACCTTCCTCTGCCTGATCGCCATTTCTGCTTTCATAATAAAAACCAAAGGCAATAGCGCTAAAAAGGTATTCCAAGGCAGCATGAAATAAAGGAAATTTGATTCCTTATATAACATGATAAAACAGACAATCCAATAAAAAAACATGAAAAGCAGTAACCCTTTATAGTTCTCGATTAATTTCCTCATAGCTGCCTCCACGGATTAGCCACTTGGCTACTCGTTCTGTTTTTTTCGTATAAAGCTGTTTAAAATATCTTATAACATAAACGCACCCCGTTAACAGAACGTCTGAAAGTATTTTGAAACTGATTTATTCTGCTTTCTCTTTTTAGTCATTGTCTTTTTTAAAATTCTTTTTCAAGGTTGTGTTGATATTGATTAAAGCTATTAATATAAAACCAAGCATTATGAAAGTGACAATTTCACCTGTAAAAATAGATACAATACCCAATATCATTGCATATAGCCCGTACCACTTGTTATTCATATGTGAAACCTCTCTTTTAGCACAGGTTTTATTGTAGCAGGTACTGCTTAGTTTTTTATAAGCAGAGATTCCATTGCCAAATCGCTATATCGTTCCATTCGGCATCAAAAAATATGTTATTTGTTAAGTGCCGCTCATGACCGGTCTCTTTTATATGATCACTATATGGATTCATCAATCATGACGGTGAATCCCCTGCTTGTTTTTCAACAATCGCTTGCATCACTCCACAAAATCTCCTTGGATAATGGGTTCTTCTCTATCAAACGTAATGTTGATGCTCTCTGAAGTCTTGGGCTTCGCAGAGTCGGCTACATGGAAATGGATATGCGGTTCGCTGGAGTTTCCGGAATTACCGACCAGTCCCAGCGGGTCGCCCTGTTTGACCTTGTCTCCTTCTTTCACTGTAATCGACTGACTTTTAAAGTGGGCCAGGTAACTGAATTCTTTATTGCCATGGTCCAGAATAACATGATTCCCGAGAGGCTGCTCCGTGTTCATATCGCCGACCGGTTCGTTATCTTTCACGTCATTTTCGACTTTCACCACCGTGCCATCAGCCGGTGCGAGATAGTCCTCGCCGAATGCATGGTAGCTTTCATTCATGGTTGGATCGCCCTCGTACGTGCTGCCGTTCTTCATCTTCACGAAATCATAGGCGTAGCGCTGGTTTTCATATTCGTAATGGTAGTTTACCAGGCTGTTCGTGCCTCCCCAGAACACATACCACTGATCATGAAAAGGAAAATTAAATACGGTTTTTGTGTATTGATTGTCCTCTTTTGGATGTGTCTCGAGCGGCATAATCTGCAGCCCCTGGATGATATCTTTTTCGTCAAATACCGCTGTTATCCCTTTTGTGCCGGTTTCATCTGTCCATACATAGCGCTTTCCACCATCTAACGAAAGTTCGGACTGCAAGATGTATTCGGTCACACCCTGATTGAAATCATCGCCCAGCTTCTGCAGCTGATTCAGCGACACTTCATCCCGGAACGCTTTGCTCATCTGGCTGTAGACTTTCTCATAATCTCCTTGCAGGAATGTAGTAGAAAGCATCTCCGGCTCCATTACTTTTTCCACTCCTTCTTCCTCCTCTTTACCGCAAGCGGCCAAAAAAGCCGCCAGAAAAACAACCAGCAGTACAGAATGTTTCAAATTCCTCATGCTTGCCCTCCTCCTTAACAATTATGGCTGTCGCTCGCCCGGCATATAACCGATCACCTCATAGAGCTCCCGATCCACCAGTATCAGCGAAGTTCCCGTAACAGCATTCTCCGCATCTTCTAATGAAACCACGAGGGCTTCTCTTCCTTCTTCTGCTTCGTCGAACATCACATACCGATCATCCGTCATCGTCTCATAAATTTCCCCGTTTTGCCATCCGATCGCCTGGTCATCCCAGCCTTTCTCCCGGATGAAATCTCAGGCAGCTTCTTACACTTTTTAATGATTATAGTCTTCTCGTCACGCTTCTCCGCGCAGTTCTGCATTCGTTCGCCGGTCGGCTTCCGGCTCCCGCATGAACCACGAAATATGGGTGCACTTCTGACAGACGAGGATGGCGGCTTCCTTGTTCGCCCAGTCGAAATTGAAAAGTGTCGCCGCCTTCGTGTTCAGCTGCCGGTAGTCCAAGTCGAATGTATCGTTCTGGCAGCACGGACAGACAATCCTGTGGTCTCCTGTTCTATATCGCATGTTTTTTTCCTCCTTCAGTTTGATGGCTCAGTTACCATACGCAGCAGCCCATAAAAGGTTTCATTCGCGGTGTTATTCTAAGAATACGCAAACAAAGGCCAGTGAGGACAATTGCCTCAAAGACCTTTTCTTACACGCTCGCCGTATCAAGCCCATCTCCGTTGTTCTTCCTGATCGGAACCCAATTTCCGTAAGTCCCGCAGCGCCATAGCCATTCCAGCGGACCATAACGGAAAAAACGAAGCCACAGTGAGGAGAAGAGGATCTGCACGCCCACTGTCAGGAAACATACAATGGCTGCTGTCTTATAAGAAACGAATGGCTCAACCGGAATAAACGCCGCCAGACTCACCAGTATAATCGATTGGCCAATATAATTTGTCAGCGCCATTCGTCCAAACGCACGCAGCGGTGACAGCCATTTCCCTGCTTTAAGTCCCAGCAGAACCAAAACACTGACGTAGAAAATAGAGTAAATCGGCGCCACCATCATAGACCTATCAGCGAAATCATAAAAAGCACGGTTGGATTCGGCCTGCATATCAGTCAGATCATAGGCAGCCCCCTCCACATAGGAATACAAGCCGGCATCAGGCGCCTTCTGCCAAAGAAAGAACGTCAGGACACCGATTGCGAAAAATGAAACAGCTGCTGCCGCAATCCAGATTTTTTTATATTTCGCAATCTTCGTGAAGACTTGATACTGCCCTAACGCCAATCCCAAAACGATGAGAGGAAGCGGTAAAAGCACCTTCACTGTTAATACACTGCCTGCCACTATACCGACTATCCCTAAGATCAGGTTGACTTGTTTAGGAGCCCTGTAAAATAAAAGAACAAGCAGGCCGAAAATTGCATAAACCGCTAGGGCCTCACCTGGATTTATTAAACTGTGCAGCAAACCGGCTCCCAGCAAAATCACCATACGCCGTATAAACAGGACATACGGACGATCGTCTTTCTCCTCGGCTCTTGAAAGAAAAATCCAAAACCCCACTCCAAACAGCAATGAAAAAATGGCGTAAAAACGCCCTTCAACGAAAATATATAAGAAACGCTGAATCCAAATATCCGCTTGCGCCCCAGTTAGATTGACGTTATGCCAAAGCATCAGCACATTCACGAATGGAAGCCCGATCAAGGCAAACCCCCGGATGAGGTCGAGTATATGTATTCGCTCCGCGGTTATTATTGGTTTCATTTTACCTTCCCCTTAAAAATGCATTCATTCCCAAGCAGCCTGGAACATTTCAAGTATAGTAGCGAATTCTTAATAAAGAAGCAGTAGATTTCTTAAGTTTTTCTTAAGTAACGGGAAGGCCGGAACTGATGACAGGCGGCCTTTTAATTAAGCGTTTCGAGAAGCTTACGGTCACTTTCGTTTCCAAACTGTCAATAACCCTAAAATACCGCCGAAGATCACGCCTAATCCTGTAAGCTTTTTCCTGTCCAGTGTAGACTGGAAGATTACTTCGTCGGGCGTGATAATGTAAACGCCTGCCGGTTTGATGCTGAAACTGCCTCCTCCTCCATCACCACCCCTGCCGTCTCCGCCACCGCCGACTGCGTATTTCACTTTAGCCACAGGAATCACCTTCTGCAAGCCATGGTCAATCGGCTCGCCATATACAAGTGACACATCTTTGTGGTTCGCGAATTTATTGAAAATCGTTTTCACGGGCGTTTCAATATACATATGCTTCAAATCTTCCTGCTTAATCTGCTCTTGTCCGTTACTCATGATCATTCCTCCTTCTCTTACTCTTTCGCTCTGCGTTTGAAATCCCCTCTAATTCATACGTAAATGAAAGGTAAAAAAGACACCATGCATTTTCGCATGATGTCCTGCATTTAAATCATATGATAGCCCCACAACATTGTAAACAATGTCCCAAAAATTGTAACCAGTCCTACAAATAATGCATAGCCGATATTCGTCAGCAGAGCAGACTTGTTTTCATTCTCGCCGACATGCATAAACAGAAATAACTGCAGGCACGCCTGAATCAAGGCAGTGATTCCCAAAATTGTCATGCCCATGCCAAATGACAAATGAAACTTGATGACGACGAGCGCGATGAGTGAAAGGAGTAAGGAAGAAACAAAGCCGATCACATGCGGAACGGGAAATAATTGTTTCATTTTACATCATCCCTTTCAGATAGACAAAGCTAAAAATGAAAATCCAGACCACGTCTAGGAAATGCCAATATAATGAGAAGATGAAAGATTTATTTGCTGTTTCTGGTGTAAGCCCGCGTTTTTTCACTTGCAGCAATATCGCGCTTCCCCATAGCAGCCCGAATGTCACGTGCGCTCCGTGGGTTCCGAGCAATGTGAACAATGCGGATAGGAAGGCGCTCGTCTGCATGGTCGCACCTTCATGCACATAGGTGACGAATTCCGTGATCTCTACGCCCAGGAACCCGAGTCCGAAGAGCAATGTAATACCAAAGAACGCCATCATCGCTTTTTTATTGCCAAGCCGCATGGCATGAATTCCAAGTCCAATGGTAAAACTGCTCGACAGCAATACGATCGTCTCGATCATTACAGGTGTGAGTTCGAATAACTGACTGCCGCCCGGTCCATTTCCCACATTATGCTGAAGTGTGAAATAAACGGCAAACAAAGTGGAGAACAACACGATTTCTGCGCCAAGGAAAATCCAGAAGCCGAGTACTTTCAGCTTGTTTTCCTCCGTACTGTATTCTAATGGCAAAGAGTGATCTACTTTCATTCTTTTTCACCTCTTAATGCGTTTTCTGTCCGTTCAATTTCTTCAACTGAAATATAGTGACCATGATCTTGTTCAAATGTGCGGTACGCCATCGTTCCAAGAATCAATAGACCCGCGACAATCGCTGGAATCCACCAGCTGAAGACCATGAAGAATCCAAAGAAGAAGAACAGAACACCCATGATGAACGGCTGCCCATTATTATTCGGCATATGGATCGGTTCATAGCCGCCTTCCTGCGTCAAAGATCTGCCCTCTTTTTTCGCGAACCAAAAAGCATCCAATTGATCCACTTCAGGTACTTTCGCAAAATTATATTCAGGAACGGGACTGTGCGTACTCCATTCTAAAGAACGTCCGTCCCAAGGATCGCCAGTCACTTCGCGCGGTTCATGACGCGTACTCCAATAAATATTATAGACAAGCAGGATGAAACCGATCGTTAATCCGACGGCACCTACCATTGACAGCATGTTCAAAGGTCCATAACCTGTACTTTCCGAATAGGTGTACATTCTGCGAGTCATACCGTTCAATCCAAGAATGAACAGCGGGAAAAACGTCACGTTAAATGAAATGGCGATGAACCAGAACGACCATTTACCCAGTCTTTCATTCAATTTAAATCCAAATACTTTCGGGAACCAATAATGGAACCCTGCAATGACCCCGAAAACCGTACCTGGAATCAGTACATAATGGAAGTGGGCGACCAAGAACATCGTATTATGATATTGATAGTCGGCACTTGCCATAGCGAGCATGACACCTGTGACACCGCCGATGGTAAATATCGGAATGAACGCCAGTGCGTACAGCATGGGCGTGGTAAAGCTGATTTTCCCGCGCCTCAGCGTAAAGAGCCAGTTGAATATTTTAACACCTGTCGGAATGGCAATGGCCATCGTCGTAATAGAGAAAACACTGTTGACCATGACGCCATGTCCCATCGTATAGAAATGGTGGGCCCAGACAAGGAAGGACAGCAAGGAAATAGCCACCATACTATAGACCATTGATTTATAGCCATATAAATTTTTCCTGGCAAATGTCGCAATGATCTCACTGTAAATACCGAAAGCCGGTAAAATGACGATATATACTTCCGGATGGCCCCAGACCCAGAACAAGTTCGCCCACAGCATGTCCATACCGCCGTTTTGCATCGTAAAGAACTGTGTGCCGAATTGACGGTCAAGCATCATAAGCGCAAGTGCCACGGTCAATACAGGGAACGCGAACACAATAATGACGCTGGTGATCAAAATAGACCACGTGAACATCGGCATTTTCATTAACTTCATTCCAGGTGCACGCATTTTTAATATCGTCACGAGGAAGTTGATCCCCGTCATCAGCGTACCGATTCCCGCAATTTGCAACGCCAGTGAATAGTAGTTATTCCCGACCGTCGGACTGAATTCCAAACTGGCTAACGGGAAATATGCAGACCATCCCGCGTCAGGTGATCCCCCAATGACGAATGAAATATTCAATAGCATGGCGCCAAAGAAGAACAGCCAGAAACTTACTGCATTCAAGCGTGGAAATGCTACATCCCGTGCGCCGATCTGAAGCGGAATCACGACGTTCATCAAACCGATAATGAACGGCATCGCCATGAATAGAATCATAATGATTCCGTGAGTGGTAAAGATTTCATTGTAATGCTGTCCGTCGAGCAAACCGTTATTCGGGACAGCTGTCTGTGCTCTCATTAATAATGCATCGACGCCGCCGCGGAACAACATCAGCAGCGCAGCAATGATATACATGACACCAATTTTTTTATGGTCCACTGTAGTCAGCCATTCGCGCCACAAGTAGCCCCATTTTTTAAAGTAGGTAAGACCTGCTGGAATCGCGATGGATACGAGTACAATACTGACCATCGCCGCGTAAATCATCGGCTCACCGGTGACAAAAAATTCATCCCATTTCATAGATGTTGACTCCTTTCGAGTGTTGGGTTGAAATTAGTTGTGATGATCTTCACCTTGCATATCTGATTCGGATTCATGTGTCATATCCATTTCCATTTCCATATCTCCTCCATGCTGATGACCGGCATGTTTGCCTTCAGGAGCTGGACTGAATTCTAAATGTGTAGATTTGTACGTTTTACGGCCCAATACCCCAGGCTCCAGCAAGTGATTAAACTCTTGTTCCGTTAGCGCAGGAGCAGTCTCTTTTACATCTTGGACCCACTCATCAAAATCTTTTTCAGTTAGCACTTGTGCTTCGAATTCCATATGGGCGAAGTCCTTGCCGCTGAAGTTGGAGTTTTTCCCCATATAAGATCCCGGTGTATCTGCTGCTAGGTGAATCTTGGTCACCATATCACTCATGGCGTATTTTTGACCCGCCAGCTGCGGTATCCAAAAACTTGATATCGGACCATATGAATAGAGTCGGAACTCAATAGGACGATCCTCTGGAATATTGACATAGTTTACGGTCTCAATCCCTTCTTCCGGATAGCTAAAGTGCCATTTCCAGTTGGACGAAGAGGCATAGACGATGAGCGGCGTTTCATTTGCATAAGCTTTCGGAGTACTTTCGACATCCGTTGTGGAGCGCACTGTTACGACAGACAAAATCACTACGATGATGACCGGGATAGCAATCCATGTAATTTCAAGCCACTTACTTCCTTCCTCATGCGGCGGTTCGTATTTCTCATCCATCTTGGAAGCTCGATATTTTACTAACATGAAAGTAAAGAGAACATATACAACGAATAAAATTCCTGCCATCATCAAAATGGAGAAAAGAATTGTATCCGAAATTGTTTTTGCCTGCGGTCCCTTTGGGTCAAATATTAGTAATGGATTATCGCAACCGGATAAAACCAATATGAGAAAACTCGAAAACAGCAACCATTTTTTCTTCACTGGGGGCTCCCCTCTTTCTACTGTAGATAAAGTATTCATCCACTAATAACTATTTTTAAATAATTATTATTTTTAGATTTTTTACATTTAAAGTAAATGAACACTTTTGTAAAACCTATATTATTCCTTTGTAATTTAAAGAGCAACACATTACAATCGTTGTCACAAAAGGTTCTTAAATTAACTATTTCTATTTACATCTAATAAAAATACTAGAACAAAATCCAAATTTAAGTAGAAATGGATTGTGAAATTATCGTGAAAAACTATACTATACAATACAGATCGTTTGACTTTTAAACATAAAAGGTATTTGACTTTGAGGGCGAATAATAGAGAGAGAATGTTCGAAGAGTTATTTTCATCTGATTTTTTTGCGGGGCTTTTATTTGGGTACATTCTGTTTTGCCATTTTCGTCAAATCTGCCCTTTCCTTTGAAATGCACTTGTTCAATCTCCAATTTATAGATCAAAAAAAGCACACTCGCAACCAGCGAATGTGCTCTCCTTTATTTGGAAAAATCTATTTTTTTATGTAACGCGTAGATAATCATTCCACCAACTGTCATCGACAGCAATTCGCCAATCCCCATAGACAGCCATGTTGCCCAAAATGGAAAGCCCAGTAAGATCGTGAATTGAGCTGCAATCGTACACATGGATAATGCGAAAATAACAGCGGTAATGACCATTTTCACAATATTGTTCGTAATTTTCTTCGTCAGCTGACGACAGATCAGTAACGCAATTAATGTAGCTGCAGAGCCGACTGGAACATCGAGAACCCAAGTCGGTGACATGAAGTTTGCGAGCACAACGCCAAGTGTAACGGCAATCACATAGCGCTTATTAAACAGTGCCAGATAGTTGAACATTTCCGATAGCCGAAGCTGTACGGGACCAAAACTAATGACGGAAAATACCACAGTGACCGTAAAATATAAAGCCGCCACAAGCGCTACTTTTGTCAGCTCACTCACTGCACTCTTCGGTGAATCTTTGACATAAGACATACTCATTTTATTTTCTCCTTTGTGAAATAGCCTATGCGCTATTCCAGTAATAACTGCGACCAAAGGAAGAATGAGCCTATCGCTCAATCAAAAGTGCCGCAGTGCAAACAATATTTGCTTGCTTGCGTAGTATAGCAGAAAATCACTCAATTAAACAAGTTTATTTCGCAATCCATCCTCCGTCGATTGGGATGACCGCACCATGAATATAATCAGCGGCTTGGCTGGCTATATATAATGTTAAGTTCGCGACTTCGCTTGGCTGCGCCCAGCGTCCGGCCGGTGTCTCATCTGCCACCCATTTCGCCATTTCTCCGTCCCCTTCAAAATCTGCTTGATTCATCGGCGTTTGAATCGCCCCCGGCGCAATGGCATTGACCCGGATCCCTTCCCGGCAGTAATCCATGTCCACTTGCTTCGTATAACCGACAATCGCATGCTTTGAAGCAGTATACGCCGCTCCGCCGCCGCCCGCCACAAGCCCTGCAATGGATGCCATATTGACAATGACACCCGATTTGCGAGCAATCATATGAGGCAAAATCGCATTTGTCATCAAATAGGTGCCTTTTACATTTGTATCCATGATTCGGTCCCAAAGCGCTTCATCCGTATCAAGTGTTTTGGCAAAACCATCCAAAACACCGGCCGTATTTAATAAAATGTCAATCTGACCAAATGCCGCAAGTGACTCAGCAACCGCTCGCTCCACATCTTCTTTCGAACACACGCTGCCAATTGAATACGCAAATCTCTCAGCATATGTCTGCTTCATCTTCGGCAGTCCTTCTTCGTTGACGTCTAACGCAAACACATTTGCTCCATTCTCCAAAAACGCCAGAGCCTGCGCCTGTGCAATACCCGACGCAGCACCTGTCACCACAACGGTCTTGCCAGCATATTCCTCAAATTTCATAATACCCTCCTGCAATAAAAAAGCTCATGATCGCTCATGAGCCCAGATTCATCCATCTTATTCAACAAGCACCCAGTCTTCCGCCAACAAATCACAAACGGTAGGCGTAAACATGGTATAGCCTTCGCCCGTCACATTAATCAGGAAATACGGATTTAGCTTTTTGCCATCATACGCACTTTCCCCTACTAACTTCACATATAATTCCGCTCCGCCCCAGCCGCTGCGGATCACTTTCTCGCCGGCTTTCAAACGCGGCAATACCTCTTCAAATGTCATGTATATCCATCCTTTATCGCTGTAATAAGCAGTGCTGATTATCGGGAAAAGTATACTTGATTAAAGTAGAATTTACAACTGAGAGTGATTTACAATATGGAGATATCTTTCTCACACAAATACTTTTTACAATTGTTACTGAATGTATTTACGCACCTCACCAAGCTCTTTGAATTTGCTTGCATTTACAATCAAAAGTGTCAAAGCGGCTGCATTTGCATGTAAAATACCGGCTTCTATATCTTTTGGAATCGCGCCAAATCGTTCGGTCAGTTGTAAAATTGCAACTGCTGATAAAGCTTCAGCTTTGCCTTTCTCTATGCCTTTTTCTATACCTTTTTCTATACCTTTTTCTATACCCTGTTGAAATCCTTCTTCTCTCCACATATCAGCTAACGTCATGGCGATGTCACTCCCTTCTGGATACGTTGTTTCGAGCTGTTCAATAAGTTGATTTATATCTTCCTCTGACAGAACTGTATCTACACCGGATATATACCGCATCATTGTTTCTAAGTATTCTATTCCCGCTTGTTTATCATCCAGTTCATGCAAGTAATTAATAGAACGAAGGATGGATTGCTGTAATTCCCTTGAGTTTTCTTTATAAATATCACGAAAAAGTGTCAATATGATTCGAGTTTGGGCGATTCCTTTTATTTCCTCATCTGTGTAATTCGATATATCGTAAAGGAGATAATTGAAATTCGGTATATAGGTTTTTAGTTCCTCCGAAAGCATTTCATACCCGCCTATCATTTCTCCTAAACTAGACGGTATACGCCAATTCGACTTCCCGTGATACCAAACAAGAGGAATAATGATGGGCAATTCCTTCGCCGCTTCTTTGTTTACTTTCGCCTCCCAAATCTCAACCATGTATTTTAATAGTTGAAAAGCGATTCCTTTGTCCGGATAGCTTTTATGTTCAAATAAAAAATACAGATATCCTTCGCTGCCTGAAACATCCACTTTGAACAGCAAATCAGAGAAGCTTTCATTCAGTTCTTGCGTAATAAAACTATCTTTTTGCGGCTCCAATGTTTGTATGTCAATTGCCTGCCCAACAGCTTCGGGCAAATAATGGATGAGGAAATCCTTTGCAACCGCCACATTTCCTAAAGATTCTTTAAAGAACTTATCATGAGGGTTTTGTATCTTCATGTACTAGCTTTCCTCCATCCATTATAGTCTCATTCGGATTACTTCTTATTCTATATTATACAATCGAACCTTTTTCTTTACCAATTTTAGTGGTTCAGTTTTACGTACTTCCTATTTTGAAAACAGTATCCCAACCTTGCCAAAGAACAAAATCCATGATAGATTGAAGAATAGAAAATTTGATTATGAAATCAACATGTATAACCTCGATAATATGGTTCGAGGGTTTCTACCAGGAACCGTTAAATCCTGACTACAATTTTTTGTAGTCGGGGTTTTTTTATTTTCAAAAATAGGCATAAGTGATGTTAGCAGGAGGAATTATTTTGGATTTCAGAGTATTATTATTAGCGGTTTCTGCCATTACCGTCGGATTGGTGGAACTGGTAGTCGGCGGAATTTTGCCGGTTATTGCCGACGATTTACAGGTTTCAATTGCGACAGCGGGGCAATTGATTACGGTTTTTGCGCTGGTATATGCGGTGGCAGGACCTGTTCTTTTATCGCTGACAGCGAAATTTGAACGTAAGAAACTTTATTTACTTACGCTTTGCGTGTTTTTCATTGGGAACGTACTGACGTATTTCAGTCCTACTTTCAGTCTGATGATGGCTGCACGGATATTAACTGCTGCGAGTGCCGCACTGGTCATTGTGCTATCACTTACGATTACTGCGCGTATCGTGGAACCAAGAGTACGTGCGAAGGCGCTAGGCTATATTTATATGGGTATCAGTTCTTCATTGGTGCTCGGTGTGCCAATCGGTATTGTCATTACCAATGCTTTTGGCTGGCGGACAGTATTCTTATTAATATCGGTAATGACAGTGGGCTCCATCTTGTTGATTGCGAAGTTTCTTGAAACGATACCAACCGGTGAAGTACAGCCGCTTTCTGAGCAAATAAAAGCCCTGGCGAATAAAAAGATATTTTTCGCACACTTAGCGACAATGTTCATGCTCGCCGGACACTATACGGTCTATGCCTACTTCACGCCGTTCCTTGAAACAACGATGAACTTGAGTCCTTACTGGATCAGTATATTTTACTTCTTGTTTGGAATAGCTGCTGTTGCAGGCGGCGCGTTCGGCGGTGGGCTTGCTACCCGCCTTGGTTCTAAGAAAAGTATCCTAATTATCTTAGGAGCGTTCGCCGTCAGTTTGTTCGCGCTTCCCTACTCGACATTTTCAATTCCGCTCTTTATTGTCTTCATGATGATCTGGGGCGGACTCAGCTGGGCGCTTGCACCAGCACAGCAGGATTATATTATTCAAAGTGACCCGGTATCTTCTGATATTCACCAAAGCTTCAACAACTCTGCCCTGCAAGTCGGAATCGCCATCGGTTCAGGGGTTGGCGGGTTGGCGTTCAGCCAGACAGGAAGTGTGACGATCATGCCGGCGGTAGGCGGAAGTATCGTTATTATTGCGTTCATCTGTGCGGCTATTTCCCTTTCGATGTCCGCAGCGAGAAAAATTCATAATCAGGAACAAACTGACTTATAATTTGATACAATGAAGTCGGCTCTATCCTATAGAGCCGGCTTTTTATACTATGGTATTAGCAAGAAATGAGTGGTTTTCCATGACTGGAGCTATTGTAAATTTTATCGTGTTCATTCCTTTCGTAGTTTTCGCTTACTATCTCTCACAGGGTAAAGGTGCCTTTCTATTGTCAGGCTATAACACCATGTCTGCTGAAAAGAAAGCGAAAATCGATGAAATGGCTTTATGCAGATTCATGTCAAAAATTATGTATGGTTTGAGTTTCTGTATCGGATTATTTGCGGTCAGTGAATTACTGAATCAGCCAATTTTATTTATCGTTGGATTGGTTTCATTCATTCTGCTGGTGATTTTTGCGGTGGTCTATTCAAATACGGGAAATCGTTTCATCAAATAAGTGAGGTGTTTTAATTTGGTCAGAAGACGTGGATTATATGAAGTTAACATTATCGGTAAACAACTGTGCTGCACGCTATGCGGCGGTGTAACTTTTCGGCACCGTGAAGTGTACTTAGAACTGGACAGCATTTCAGAAGATATTCCTGATCCGTTGACACTGCAATCGCTGACCTGTGAACACTGCAGTACGACACAGCTCGTGCAGCAACAAGTGAACAGTGACAGAGCGAACATTGAGTATATCGAGGTGGGACCGTAATGGTAGAAGACTTAAGCTGCAAAAAAAAGCAAGATCACTATATTAGGCCGGCCTCTTATCTGCAGGTTTTGTATGCATAATGTTTTTATACCATACAGCACGTACGTCAATGTCGAAGATCCCGGGATTAAAGTTTATTACTTGAATTACTCTGCGGTGTGCATGCAATGTGGCTGTGTGACACAGTTTGGGGATCCAAGCGGACCGAGCATAGATGGAACAGATTATATATGGGCATTGGAACAAGCAGTCCTGCTTTCTTCTGAAGAGTAAAATACTTTCAGGATTCAACTTATATCGAGTCGGTTTATTAAGGCCGGCATAGGGAGATTTATTGTAAAATCAACAAATAACCATACTCTGCCGGTTCTTCTTGTTTTGAAAAATCATTACTTGCAGTTGTCGCCTATGAGCCGAATCATTTCGAGAACATTCTTAAGAAACTCGTTGATCTCACCCATATGCTCCTCTGTTAATTTAGGTTTGAAATCAATATCGATTGTGTTCAAATATACTCTTTTCTTTTGATCAAAATGAAAACTCAATGTCTGCAAGAAAAATATATCATCTTCCCATACCTTACCAAGAATCTGTTCAATCTCCCTGCATTCTGTCTCCACGTCCCTGACTTGATGACGCACACGCAATGTTAGAAGACAGCCAGGTTCTGTATCGCCGACTTCGAGGATTTCATTTGCCAGTTCTTGCGTAGATGCATGCAAGGCCAGCTCACAAGTAACGGCGTGGCAGCCTTTTAATGAAAATCGAATAGTAAACTTTCGAGACATGACAGCGAGATCCAGCTGATCGGAACGGTTATGAATATAGATCAAACGCTCCAGATTATCTAAGTCATAGATATGATTTTCAAACGCGACTTTTAGATTTTCAAAAACGGTCGGATCGTACATAATGCCACCTCCTATATTTTTTCTTCATGTGTATAATCAACCCTCATTCAGCCATCTTATATTCAAATCAGGAAAGGAAGATGGTTAGATGGCACAGATGGAATCACCAATTGCAAAACTAAGCGAAGAGGAACTTCACGCCCTAAATCGGTTGGAGAAGGAATTAAACGTGGCCCTCGTCGCCTATGAGAATACTTCTACAAGTTCGACATGACATGATTGAACGGAAGATGCTTTCTATTATGGAAGGCATCTTTTTTATTTTTTGAAAATTCTTCTTGCAGGTTACGCAACGTCACCTCATACACTAAAATTAACACCGTATGAGGAGGAAACACAATGTTAAAAACATCACCTTGGGGCAAAAAAGAATTGCTTCAACTTTTATTTCTTGTGTTAGTGCTCGTTCCGATCTTTATTGAATACCTTTTAATGAACTATCTAACCGATCTATTTCAAAACGATTTATACTCTGGTACATTGATCGGTTTCATAATGTCTATTATTTTCATGACAGGGCTTTATGTACTGGCATTGCGTCCAAAGCGACTCGGATGGACAGAAGTCGGATTAAATCGTTTTTCACGTTCCTATTGGGGACCGATTGTTGGGTGGACCATTCTTTTACTTATTGCCAGTGTCCTATTGGTTATCTTAATGTCATTTTTCGGCATCGGCGTGGAAAACAGTAAAACGGAGAGCGTTCAAACCCATCTTTCGCCGCTTGCATTCCTTATAGCATTCGTTTCGGCTTGCATCATTTCACCCGTTTACGAGGAAATCTTTTATCGCGGCTTCCTGTATCGCTGGTTTAGAGGTCGGTACGGTATTGCACTTGGGATGGCAGCAAGCTCTTTGATCTTTATGTTGGTCCATATCCCCAATTATAATGTACTGCCTGCTACATTCGTTTCAGGCCTCGTCTTTTCTTGGACTTATGAAAAAACTGGTTCCGTTGTTCCGGGCATGATCATTCACGGTACCTTTAATGCAATCGCACTGTTTCTGACAGCTTTTGCTTAATCAAACTTGCTGGACTGCCAATGCTTGCTCAATGAATGAAATAATTTCTTCACGAATCGGATACAGTCGAAGGTCAGCAGAAGCCCTTTCGGATTTTCTTACTTCCCAAAACTTTTCCATAAGCTCTTGATCCCCATGAAATGTCTCTTCGGAAAGAATATTTAGATCATCCACAATAATTTGCGCTTCTTCGGATTCCGGGGAAGCTCCTTTTTCCATACATAGCTCGATTCGTTTGATCAGATTCATCCACTTTTTTGTTGAGGTATCTTGATTTTCCAAAGAAGGAAGCTTAGTTTCTAATAGTTGCTGCTCTTCATCTGTAAAATAAAATGCCCAGTTCTTTTCCTCTTTGTAATCTACCACCAATCTTAATACATCTTGCCAGTTTATTTTCCCTTCCAGCTCGAGCGCATGGATGAGCGAGGTAGTATGCCGAATGGATTCATTTAACGTTTCCACTTTTTCAGTTAAAGAGGCTCTATGTGCGGACAAGATCGTCGCCATCGATTGTTCCTGGATGACTTTTTTGCTGTCTTCCAGAGACAAGGACAAGTCTTTCAACAGCAAGATCTTCTCTAACATGAAAATATCATCTTCTGAATATAAACGCTTCCCGCCATTCCCTCTTTCGGTTGGTTGAACCAAACCAATCTGATCATAGTAACGCAATGTTCGGACAGATACGTCCAGACGTTTCGCTAGTTCTCCAGTAGATAAATAGGTCAATCGAACTTCCCCCTATAGTTTTTCAGTTTACCTATTCAGTAGCGTATCATTTCAGTGACTAATTGTATATTCAGAGTTTTACATATTAGTCGCCTGGATAGAAATTGCATGTCAACTAAGCATCCGTTTGGTACACTAGACTATGTCGCAATTTTATAAAGGAAGTGTTTGTATGGTCGGACGAAATGATCCATGCCCATGTGGCAGCGGTAAAAAATACAAGAAATGCTGCGAATCAAAGCAAGCAGTTTCTATTGAAGATGTTCAAACTGAAGAAATGGAACGACTGCTTCAGACATTTTATGATATCTATCCGGAACGAAATGATATTCCCGTGTTCTCAGAATTTGCAGAGACCTGGAAATCTTCTTTAGGCTCTTATTTACCTGAAGAAATGATTGAAGCGATTGCGCTGGATGAGTTTTTCTTTCACGAACGTCCAGATATATGGACAAGTTATTTGAATAAGCAAAAGAAAAAACAAGCACGTCCTTCCATAATCGGACTGCTCGATCAATGGGCGCAACCCCGTGTCTTTATTGGGGAAGTGACTGCTGTCGGAGAAACGTACTTGACTGCCGTAAGCATTACAGGCGAAGAAACCATTGAATTGTGGAAGGAAAGCGAAAAACCGGTTCCCGCTGGCGTTCATTTCTATTGCTTCCTGCTGCCTGATGGAACAGAGGACAATCACTGCTTAGCTGTATCCAGTTTAATCTTCTTTCCCACCGATCATTCTCATACCATTAAACAGTTTGCAGGGATTATCGCTTCTGTGAAGGAACACACGATGGATTTCTGGAAAACTCTTGGAGAAAACGGCTATGCCGGAGATGAGTTCACTGAATTTGAATCTGGTGTCTTAGAAGCAGCATCGGCGTTCTTGGAAAAGCATGAGCGCCAGTCGGATAAACTGCTTGAACTCATTGAAGATTTTTTAGTGGAACAGCAGCCAAATGCACGTAAGGAAGTAGCGATTGCTGCAGGTGCCATTCGTTATGGACAGGACAATCAGTTATTCAAACCACTTGCGATGACACTGAAGGACATCGCAGAGCATTTTGATGTCTCTCCTTCCTCCATGAACAAATACGCAAAAGAGATGGATCAGTACGTTCTTCAACAAGACTAAAAGTTAGGAGCCAAAAAGATGGTTTTATCTACAAAAGATGCCTGGGAAGCCTATCTGGATGTAGACACTCACGGCAAGCAAGTATTATCCAGTATAGAATTCACTACGACTTATTTATGCAATATGCGTTGCGAACACTGTGCAGTCGGTTATATGCTGCAGCCAAAGGACCCAGACGCACTGCCCATCGAACTGCTGCTCAAAAGATTGGATGAAATCCCGCATTTACGGACGATCAGCTTAACTGGCGGTGAGCCGATGTTTTCAAAGAGATCTGTCGAGCAGTATGTTGTGCCTTTATTGAAATACGCACATTCACGTCAAATTAAAACACAGGTTAATTCAAACTTGACGATGCCTATTGATCGTTATCAAATGATTGCACCCTATTTGGACGTGCTGCATATTTCGCATAACTGGGGCACCGTGGATGACTTCATTGACGGCGGTTTTGCCAGAATGGAACGGCAGCCGACCCGCGAACGCCGGTCAGCTCAGTTTGCACGCATGATTGAAAACAGTAAAGCTTTATCAGAAATGGGCGTTATGGTATCAGCAGAAACAATGCTCAACCGGCGCACACTGCCGCATTTGAAAACTATCCATGAACAGATTGTCAATGAAATGAAGTGCGGCCGCCACGAAATTCATCCTATGTACCCAAGCGACTTTGCCTCTTCGCTTGACGTGCTGTCATTAGATGAAACCCGGCAGGCGATCCATGAACTGCTTTCCTACCGTTATGAAGATACATGGATGCTGTTCGGGACACTGCCATTTTACAACTGCAGTCAGGACCCGCGTGATCAAGAGCTATTTGCGAAGCTTAGAGCGGGCAAAAATGTGACGGTTCGAAATGATCCGGACGGCCGCTCAAGATTGAACGTCAACATTTTCACGGGAGATGTCATTGTCACTGATTTTGGTGATGTACCGCCGCTCGGTAATATACAAACGGATCAGCTGCCCGAATTGTATGACCGCTGGCAGCAGCACCCTCTCGCGAAAAGCGTGAGCTGTCACTGCCCCGCTGTCCGCTGTCTCGGACCGAACTTACTGGTGAAAGATGCATATTATCAAGATGTCGACTTCCGAAAACGGCAGCTCGTCCGATAACTAAAAAATGTACGGCTCCATTACCAGATGGATGCCGTACATTTTTATATTCCAAGAAAATATTTATTAAAACGCATATACATTAGTAGAGCTCTTGGATTTAGTTTATTCACCAAACCCCTGAAATTCGTCTTGAATGGCTTTTTTAAATTTATCAGACTGAATGGCTTTCTTCAGTGCCTTGGCGAAATCCTCATCCATATCAGTATCTTTCACTGCAATTATATATTCCAGCTCATTATTCAGCTGTTCTTCAGCCAGCGCGTCTTGCAGCTCCATTTCATTCGCCAGAATATAATTATCCGGAATAACTGCCGCATCTCCGCTCGCCAGTGATGCGATCAGCTGAGATGTAATAACAGGCTGTATTTTTATTTTTTTAGGATTGTCCACGATTTGCTGTTCGCTGACACTGTATGGAGATGCATCCGGATCCACCGTCAGCATGCCCAGCTGCTCAAGAAACCGCAATGCTCTTGCTGTGCCCAGTTCATCGTTCGGGATCGTGATCAGTGAACCGGTAGGAATATCATCAAGTGAAGTGATGGAATTGGAATATAATCCAAGGCCGACGCTCGGCACTTCTGTCAGCGCTGAAAGTTCCAAGTTATATTCTTCTTTGAACTGTTCCAAATAAATTGATTGCTGAAATAAATTCGCATCAATTTCTCCTTCCGCAAGCTTAGTATTCGGCTCAATTAAGTCGCTGTATTTGATGACTTCTGTTTTATAGCCCTGCTCTTTTAATGCCGGTACAAGCGCTTTATCTACTACTTGCGCATAAATCCCTTCTGTTGTACCAACTTTTATGGTTTGACCGTTTTGATTGCCGCTGCAGCCTGTCAGCAGAAGACCCGCAATTATCAGCAGTCCAAGTATTTTCATTTTCATAATGTTCCAATCGTCCCCTTTGCAAAAGCTACTAATTTCTATCTTATTCGCTGCGTTTTTCACTGTCAAACAGTATCTTCCGCAAAAAAAGATGTGCAGCTTTGTACACATCTTTTCATTCGTTATGTAATTTTACCAGATCGAAGGTTTTTGTACCATCAGCCAAAGCATGATCAGCAGTAAACCGATATAGATCCACGAGGTGCGCTGCAGTTTATCAAGAGTCGATTGTCTGTCGTTTCCGGATTCATGGAATTTCTTCAAGACTGATGAAAAACCGGTCGCCAGAAAGACAGCTGACAGCAGCATAACCGCTAACGTGAGAATCACCCATGAACTGTGCCACGGCCAAGGACCAAATAAAATGAGCAAGACGCCTGTCACCACCAGGGCATGTCCCGAGTGCATGACAAGCCGGATCACCACCCGAATGATAGCCAGATAGATGTCTTCCGCTTCTCTCTTAGCAGTACGCAGCCTGCGAATCAATGGCAGCAGCAGGAATAAGGGTCCTACTGAAATGACAGCCGATACTACGTGGGCAAAAACAACTGCTCCGTAATAGAGACTCATAAATTACATCATTTCTGAAGAGGGCTGTATTCGTGCACCCATACTTTCATTTGAGGGAGCCAAGGCATTTTTTCGTGGATAGAAAGCATGGCCTGCTTGTACTCTTCCACCGTACTGTGGCCTTCTGATTTAGCATCTTCGTCAGTCAGTTCGCCAAGCGTCTGTTGATACAGTTTTTCAATTTTATACTCTTTACCTTCAAGATCCATAGTTTCGCCGGGATATGCGTAGACACCATTTCGTCTCGTTGCCCATTTTTCTCCGTTCAGAACTTTTTGTACATCTTCCGGGATTGTAACCAATCGTTCAATCGAACATGTTTTTTCTGGATAGTTTGTCATACTGATACTCCTCTGTAATTTATAATTTATCACTACACTCAGTGTACAGCTTTTCTGCAATAATTTCGAGTTTTAAAATTAAAAACCCGCCACACGGAAGATTGGCGGGCGCAATAAATATTATTTCACTTCAATTACATGTTCTTCGTGCTCATGAAGCGCATCATCTTTAATGTGAATTATAACATTATATTTTCCTGCTTTAGGAAATTGATAGTTCGCTGTGTATTCTCCGGGTTTTGATTCCTCTGTTTCCACCCATTTGATTTCATTATCAGGATCAGCAATTTCATAGCGTACGTGCGTGTCTTCCAATGGTGCTCCTTCAAGGGCAACATGCGTCATCAATTCTGTATCCACTTCTGCCTTAGTATCTTCAGGCTGCATAAAGTGAATCGAAAGACCTTCAGTCTGTCCGTGTTCATGATGGTCGCTGTCGGAATCTTGATGATCACTTTCATCATCAAGATGTTCCTGTACTTCGCCGATCTGAATCTGCTTTTCAGGCATAATATGCATTTCACGTGCAGTCACGTGCACCTGAACAGTATACAATCCATCATCAGGAAACGTAGTGACAGCTGTGTACGTACCATCTTTCTCATTTGTCGCTTCCACATGGATACTGTTCTCTTTTTCTCCGTCCTTCCAAGTTTCATAGGACACTTCAGAAGCATCAGCGACTTTTTCATCACCCTGGGTTACAAGTGCAGACAGTTCAACAGAATCTCCAGCATTGGCCTGTTCAGGCACTATCAGTTCCACTTCCAGTATTTCTGGAAGTTCTGCATCTGTCGGCACATCTTCTTCCTGACTGCAGGCAGCAAGTGCACCGGTCAGCATGACACTCATTAATAAAATTCCGAAACGTTTCATGTTTTTCATTCTCCTTCAATTGTTTTAGCTGTTATGATTATATGATATGATTGAGAAATTTTAATGAAGTTTCCCCAATATCTTAAAACTTCATACAGAGTTCACAAGTTTTTTGGAAAATTACACTATCGATATATGGAATGAGGAGAAATACAATGAGTTACCACATATTAGTAATTGATGATGAGCCGCAGATGCGTGATCTGATTCGGATGATCCTGGAAGAGGCCGGTTATCTAGTGGAAGAGGCAGGTGATGGAATTCAAGCTTTGGCAGCCGTAAAACAGCATGATATCGATTTGTGTATCGTGGATGTCATGATGCCTTATATGGATGGTTTTACGTTTGCGGAAGAAGTGAAACGGCTATCTGAAATGCCGCTGATTTTCCTTTCTGCCAGAGGTGAAGAATGGGATAAGGTTCAGGGACTGAAATTGGGCGGAGATGATTATATCGTCAAGCCTTTCATGCCCGGTGAACTTGTAGCACGCATTGAAGCAGTGTTGCGGCGGACCTTCCGGCAAAATCCGGAACCGTTTGTTTTGCAGGCCGGCCCTTTAACAATCAATGAAGATTCTTATACAGCTCAGCTTGACAGCAGGCTGCTTAATTTAACTTTGAAAGAATTCAACTTATTGCTGTTACTGACAAAGAATAAAGGGCGGGCTTACTCCCGTGAGCAGCTGCTCGAATTAATTTGGGGAAACGACCATCAGAGCAGTGAACGGACCATCGATACCCATATTAAGACGCTTCGCCTGAAACTTGGCGACGCCGGAAAAATGATTGAAACGGTGTGGGGCATCGGCTATAAATTTGAGGATCCTCAATGAATAACTTGAATCTCAGCAAAAAGATGTTGCTGGTCTTTATAGGAAGCATCGCCTGCACAATCCTTTTCTCGTTTTTCTTCATTCATTATCTGTACACAGATCTTTATAAAGAACGTATTAAAGAATCCATTATTTATCAAGGTAACCGGACCGCTTCGCACTATCATTACGGCGAATTAAGCGACACCATCATTGAGAAAATCCAATGGTATAATATCGTCTCAGAATATGAAATCATCGTTGTCGATCGGCTGGATGATCTGACTTCATTCTTCCCTTATGAGCTGGATTACCAGTCACTGGTCAATGAAAGCGATGAAAAAACACTGGAAACAGGCCAGCCTGTTATGAAGGAGGGCTATGTTGAGGAATTGAACCGGGAAATCTTTGGCGGCATTTTTCCGATTAAAGGTGAAAACGGACTTATTGGATTCATTTATATTTATGTCCCGCTTGCCGCCATCCAAGATGTTTTTCGGGACAGCCTGCCGATTATGACGGTTGTCGGCGCCATTTTTTTCCTTCTGCTTTTCTTACTATTGAAGCGCGTCTGGAGTTCACTGTTCGAGCCTTTACAGACATTGCAGACATACTCTGAAAGCGTATCAAAAGGCGATTATTCCAACCGGCTGGAGACTGGACGAACGGATGAAATCGGTAAATTGTCAATGGCGTTTAATTCAATGAGCCGCTCATTAGAAGAGCAGGATCAGCGAAAAAAAGATTTCACATCGAATGTCGTACATGAACTGCGGACCCCCCTGACTTATATCAGCGGCTACGCACAGTTATCGAGAGATAAAATTGACCGGTCCCCTGAAGACGTTAAACAGTATCTATCGACGATTGAGAAGGAAACGGAACGACTGAAGAAACTCATCCACGATTTAGTCGAGCTGAATCATCTCGAGCAGGATTTATATACTCTCGAAAATGAACCGATTGCGATTGCACAGCTGCTGCTCGATACGCTGGAACTGTTTGAAATCCGAATGAAAGAAAAAAACATCCATTTACAGGCATCAATCGACGAAGAATTAATTCTGCAAGGTGATCCGAAACGTTTACAGCAAGTCTTCTATAATACGATTGACAATGCAGTCAAATACGCTCAGCAGGAAATCATCATTCGTTTAGCAGCAAGCGTGACAGGCGTGAAATATCAGATTACCAATGACGGTGTGACAATCGGTGATGAGGATGTAGCTCGCATCGGTGAACGCTTTTTCCGCACCGACAAAGCTCGCAGCCGCACAACCGGCGGATCAGGGCTGGGGCTGTCAATCGTCAAAGAAATTATCAGATTACATCAAGGGACATTGGACGTGTCGAATGAATCAACACATACTGCCGTCACGATTGAGCTGCCTCTTTCTGCTGGACTAGAGCAAAGGAGTGATGAATAAATGAAACGTCTCTTCTCTTTTCTATTGCTGACAATCCTAATTTTGACGGGCTGCAGTGAACCGCTTGAACGCGGAAAACAAGTTCGTCCCTTTACTTTCATAGATCAAGATGGCGCTCCATTTGGCACTGAACAGCTCAACGGCACGCCTTGGATTGCTGATTTCGCCTTCACTTCCTGTACAACGATTTGTCCGACATTGACGAGCGAAATGGCCAATCTTCAGAAACTGCTAAAAGAAGAAGGCTTAGACGTTGAATTCGTTTCCTTCTCGGTCGATTCAGAAGTGGATAACCCCGCGGTTTTGAAGAAGTACATTGCCAATTTCACTGATGATGAATCCAACTGGCATCTGCTGACCGGCTATTCCCAGCAAGAGCTGGAAGCCTTTGCGCGCGAAGAGTTCCAGACGTTCGTACTGAAGCATAAGGCTTCGACACAAGTGGTGCACGGCACTAATTTTTATTTGATGGATTCAGAAGGCTATATTATGAAAGAGTATAATTTCTCGAATGAAACGTACCGCGATGAATTGCTGAAGGATATGAAGCGGATAAAATGATCGGCAGCCGGCAACGAAAGACATGACGGCCGGCGCTGATTCCGCTATACTAGGAAGGGAAAGCAGGTGTACTTGTTGGATTCTCGTTATTGGAAAGTCGGTTTTTTTACAGGATTGATATCGTTCGTTCTGCTTATTTTGGGCGTACGGACTGTTCTCGGTCACGATTTGGTCGTCAACAACTATTTATCATTTGCGGTGTTTGGACTGATTGTCGGTATCGTCAGTTCCCTTTTACTATTTTATCAATTACATATTGCCTTCAAGATGTTTATGGTTGTACTGGTACTCGCATTCGCTGAAATGTTTCGAAGCTTCCTCATGATGGATAATGAATTTTCAGAAGCGATCGGTATCTTGTCCCTGTTCATCATTTCTTCATTTGGACTGGCGGTTTCTGTCATTGTCCAATTTCTTATCAAATTACTGAAGAAATAAGAAAAGCCGGCTGGAGATGATTATTCTCCGACCGGCTGTTTTTTTGCTGTTTTAATTTGTTTACTTCGCAGTTGACCGCATGCGGCATCAATATCTGTACCGTTTTCCAGACGAACACCGCAGTTAATGCCTTTACGTTTCAGTGCTTCGTAAAATGATTTAATAGCTTGCGGTTCGCTTCGCTGGTATTGACCGTGTTCGTCAACAGGATTATACGGAATCAAGTTGACGTACGCCAAATGCCGCTTATCCGCTAATAATCTGCCGAGTTCTTCTGCTTCTTTCACATGATCATTGACATCGCGCAGTAAAATATATTCAAACGTAATCCGGCGATTTGTCGTTTCCAAATAATAATTGATCGCGTCCATCAATTTCTCAATCGGGAATGCTTTGTTAATTTTCATGATCTTTGAACGCAGCTCATTATTTGGCGCATGCAATGAAACAGCTAAGTTGATCTGGATATTCTCTTCTGCGAATTCTTTGATCTTTTCTGTCAGGCCGCTCGTGGATACAGTGATGTGACGCGCTCCGATTGACAGACCTTTTTGATCGTTGACGATGTGAAGAAAGTTCATGAGATTTTTATAGTTGTCGAATGGTTCGCCAATTCCCATAACGACGATATGGCTGACACGCTCGTCTTCCCCTTTTCCATCGAGATGTTCCTGCACTTTCATGATCTGGCCGACGATCTCGCCTGCATCCAAGTCACGATTTTTACGCAGCAGACCGCTTGCGCAGAAACTGCAGCCGATATTACAGCCGACCTGCGTCGTCACACAGACAGAATAGCCGTAAGGGAATTTCATCAAAACAGTTTCAATTAAGTTGCCATCTGTCATTTTGAAGAGAAACTTCACTGTGCCGTCCTGTGACACTTGCTTGACGTTCTGCTCAAGCGTTTGGATGGTGAAATGTTCGTCCAGCAGGTCACGTGTCTCTTTACTGATGTTTTTCATTTCATCAAATGACAGCACACGCTTTTTATACAGCCAGTCCCACACTTGCGCAGCTCGGAACTTCTGCTGCTTGTTTTCTATAAAGAAGTTTGTCAATTCTTCGATTGTCAAACCGTATATGGATTTTTTCATTTAGATTCCAGCCTCATTTCAAAAATTGCAATCCCGTTATTATACTACAGGATTGCCGAAAAAGGAACAACCGATTCGTTTTATCTTAATTCAGACTCAGTCCCGAGGTGTTGTGATGGAATGTTTCTCACGAAGTTCTTTGTCGGTTTTAAGCTTTATAAAGAACGCCAGCAGGTTCAGCGCAGCCAATACGATGAAGAAGATTCCCATTCCCGTAGAGCCTGCAGCAATCCGATCATAGGCAAAGTAAACCATGACAAGCCCGATGACGAGATCGATTATTTTTGATTTAAACATTGCAGTTCCCCCTTATTTACCTTTAAGTATAGCAGAAAAACGCACCAGCGGCCGATGTTTAATCCGGCACTGGTGCGTGATTTTTTTATTTTATACATTTGTTGCAGCTAAATTATGTTTCACGATAAATTCGCCGAGCACTGTCTCGAGGTTCGGACTTCCCACTTCTTCCAGGTCATAATAAACACGCGTGCAAGGCTTATCAATGTTGATCACACGTGACAGATCCATCGGTGTTCCGATAATAACGGCGTCGCAGTCAGTTGCATTGATCGTTGCTTCCAAATCTTTCAGCTGCTGCTCGCCATAGCCCATTGCCGGCAAAATACTGTCAATATGTGTGTATTTTTCGAATGTCGTGATCAGACTGCCGACTGCAAACGGACGCGGATCAACAATTTCGGATGCACCCAAACGCTGTGCTGCAATTACGCCTGCACCCAATTTCATCTCGCCGTGTGTCAGCGTCGGGCCGTCTTCTACGATCAGAACACGTTTACCTTTAATAATTTCCGGATTATCCACTGTGATCTTAGACTCCGCTTTAATAATTGTACTGTTCGGAGCTGCAAATTTAATATTTTTTTCAACTGTTTGAACAGCTTCTTCAGGTGCGCTGTCAATTTTATTGATGATGGATACATCTGTAGTACGCAAGCATACTTCTCCCGGGTAATATTTCAATTCATGCCCCGGACGGTGCGGGTCAAGAACGGTAATCGCCAAATCCGGCTCATAGAATGAAAAGTCGTTGTTTCCGCCATCCCATAGAATTACGTCACAGCCGTCTGGATCATTTTCCGCAGCATTCAAGATATCCTGGTAATCCACACCTGCATAAATGATATTTCCACGGTCCACATGTGGCTCGTATTCTTCCATTTCTTCAATTGTACAGTTGTGCTTTTCAAAATCTGCAACTGTTGCATAACGCTGGACACGCTGTGCAGCCAGATCGCCGTAAGGCATAGGGTGACGGATTGCCACTACTTTCAAGTCATGCTCTAAAAGAGTCTCGATAACTTTTCGTGATGTCTGGCTTTTCCCTGTTCCTGTTCTGACAGCACAAACCGAAATGACCGGCTTATTACTTTTAATCATCGTTGCCTTTGAGCCGAGCAATGTGAAATTAGCACCTGCCGCGTTCACAATTGCACCGATTCCCATTACTTTCTCGTAGCTGAGATCACTATAAGAGAAGACACATTCATCAGCATTCAGTTCTTTAATCAGTTCAGGTAATTGATCCTGTGAATAAATTGGAATGCCTTCCGGATACAGGTCACCGGCTAATTCTGCCGGGTATTTACGTCCGTCAATATCAGGAATCTGTGTCGCTGTGAATGCGACTACATTATATTCCTCCTTATTACGGTAGTATGTATTAAAGTTATGGAAATCTCTTCCTGCTGCGCCAATAATAATTATATTTTTAGTTTTCATAAATGATTCTCTCCAATCGTTCTTTGTTTTTATTATTATAAGTCATTATGTATAATAATACAATAGGCAACGTGAAGAAAATACATTTTTCCGTATACATATACATTTATACAGCCTGCTTTACACACTTGAAATGCTGTTTACTCAACGTTCACTGTTTTTTTATATATAATGCATAAATAAATAACCATCCAATAATGAATGGTTATTTATTTAGTTTATTCATTTAAGCTGTTCATCAAACTTGCGCCTGGCAGTCTATTTCATGAGAAGTTTGGGATTTGGCTTTGATTATGCAGTATAGTTTGAGTTTTAGGATGCCGTTTCCCTGCGTTCCAGGCGGACGCGTTCCGGAGGGCCCTCGGTGAGCCAAGCGAACAGCGAAGGGTTCGCTTTGCCGTATTTTTGCGCTCTTTGCAAAAAATAAGGCAATACAGAGTTTCTTCTACAAGCTATTGTCGCTTCGCTCCCTTTAGTTGTCTCATCCTATCGGGCTGATCCTCCCGGAGTGGTTTTGCCGCGGGCTCACACGAAGTGAGTCATGCAGCCGTTGCCGCAGGACGCGGCGAACTTAGGCTGCCTTCCACTCCGGTACA